>JAQICV010000050.1 GCA_027858315.1 Candidatus Woesearchaeota archaeon | reverse complement strand
TTATCATTTTTTAAAATAGCATCAGAAGTATTCCATATATCAGTGTTTATAGATAATAGATCATCTAGTTTACTGGATAAAGGAATATCTTGAGTTGGGGGTGTTGTTAATCCGTCTGGCATTGGTATATTATCTGACATATATAAAAAGTCCTTTTGTTCTAGTATTTATAGTATAATAGTAACAAAAGGACTTTTAAGTTATTTAGTTAGAGGACATCCATTATTAGGATTCTTCTTTGCATAATCTATATACTGCTTTGATCTCTTTAGTAATGTGCTACATGACATCTTCATCATAACATTTTCAGGTGTGGGATAACCCTTAATCGCTAAATGAAACAGTAATTCCCCCACTGCTCGTTGAGTCATAATCTGGTAGGAACTCCACAGGTCGAAACCGCAACCTCCGTGTTACACTTTCTTGAGCTTCTGGCAGATAAAATGTAACTTCAGAGACTAGTCCAAAAGAGTAGTCTTTTACTACCTTTGTATATGACTCCCATACTCTTCTTGAGATAGTAGGAATAATCTCTAGTAGCTCTTCACAGTCACCATAGTCTAGCTCTTTACCATTGATGCTAATTATTGATAAGCCTTGAGTTAGAATAGCTAATAATCTCATTTTCTCTAGTAAATAGGATTTTAAAGCTTGTACTTCATCACCTTTTTCATCTTCAAGAACTTCCATCTTTTCTTCTCTTGATACTGAATCTTTAATAGCTTCAATAGTTGTTATCTCGTGGTATATTTTAGAGTATTGTCTAATCTCTCTACTATATTTAGTCTTTAGATAATCCTCAGCTACAAGTTTATCTTTAATTCTAGGTAATCTAAATACTATTTTCTGTTCGGTTTTAGAATCAGAGAGAGTAAACGGTTCTTTAAACTTTTCATCTAGTTCTTTAGTATCTATACTACCAAGTGGAATAAAAGCCCATACATAGTTAGTAGGATCTGATCTATCACCTTTTTCATCTATTATGATTCTACGCTCAATTTCTCCAGAATAAAAAGCACCTTGTAGTGTATAGAGTATTTCCATCAACTCTTCAAATACAAGATTTCCACAATCAAAGTCTTCAAGAATCATATTGTTTAATACTTTTACCATTGCTTCAAGGTTATCCATATCATCATTAGTAGAGGATAATTCTAGAACCTCCTCTATAGAATAGTCTCTAAAATGTAGTTCAAATGGTGCTGATAGCTTTCCTAATGAGTCTAACTTTACAGTTATATAGCCCATTGGAACTTTAGGTTTTTCCTCTACTTTCTTTTCTACTTTTGGTTTAGCCTTAGTAGCTACTTTCTTTTCTTTTTTAAGCTCTAAAGCTTCTTCCTCTGGTGTTGTAATTGTCATTGTTTATATCTCCTCTTTTTTGTGTTATATACTAATATTAGCAACTAAACTATTTACTTGCTGTTGTATGTTATCTCCTATGTTACCTACAAAACTAGAAACACTACTTAATGAAGAATCTCTTACTGCTAATTGTACACTCCATTCTAATGGCTCTCCTGTTTCTTGATCTAAACTAAGTTCATCTAAACCTAGTATCATGAGATCATTTAATTTGAACTCTAAAGTTGTAAACTCTAAAGGTATATGCGTATAAAACTCTATAGTTGCAGTTCTAAACTTTACACTTTCTTCTTCTAGTACATTAAATGTCTTGGTTACAGGATCAAAAATAGTATCCATCCAAGATTTAAAATACTTATATATCTCAAATTTTGTATTCTCAAAGAAAGTTATAGTTATAGTTTCAGGAGGTGTAAACCCCACATACTTTTTACTACCATATTTTTTAGTTTCAGTTACTAGCTTATCGAAAGGTAGATTGATAGTCTTGACCATAAATCTAGTTTTTGGCATGTCTTGGAAATAACAATACCACCTATTTCTTAATTGTAAATCTTCTGTTGCTAAATTATATATCTCTAAACTCATAGTATAATAGTACTTTTTTAATTTCATATATTTATCAATAAAAAAGTCCTTATTACTACCAAGGGAGTCAAGGTAACAATAAGGACAAAATATAATGAGCAAATAGTAGAAGAGAAGGGAGGAAAACTCAAAGCTACTATTTGTCAAAGTTTAAATTATATTACAGGATATAAAATATCGATAAACTGTAAAGTGCATGAAACTTCTAAAGGATCACCGCTATTTTGATCAAAGGTTACCGCACCATGGGAAGAGGGAAATGCTCCGTTAAATACCCAAGTAGTACCTGATGGAACTTGATCGGCTTCAGCAGTTTGTAGTGTAATAGGAACTCTAAATAAACTAGGACCTCCTACTATAGGTACTGCATCCCCTAATCCAGTCGCCGTTTGTGACGATTGTATTAGTTCCATCCAAGCCATAAAACCTTTGTATACATGCATATACTTATCAGCTCTATAGGAAAATGTAATCTCATTGGCCGTTCCAACTATACCAGAAACTCTTGTAGCCTTTCTACCACCATAGGTTACTTCATAAGTGTCAATTTGCTTATCTGGCACCTCTGTAGTGATAATTCTTAGGTTTGTATTAACTAAATCAGTCATTCCGGGAAATGTTGGTATATTCATAATATGATGATTCGCCAAGGCATCTTCTTGCATTAACATTATCTCCAAACTCATATCTTTTGTTCTCCTTATAATCTTTAATTTTATTGTTATCTAGTAAGATCGTACTATTTTGTTAAATAGGTTATTTTGATAAGAACTCAGAAGTTTTTGTCTCTAAATATTCAGTTATTATCTTTTCAAGATTATCAAATTCCCAGTAAGGTATTCTTAGTAAGGGTATATTGTTATCTTTGCAATAGTTTGTTTTAATTTTATCATGTTTCTGAGCTATTTTAAAACCTTCTACAGTTTCCTCAGTAGTACGACTGCCTCTTTGTATAGGTCTATAGTGTCCTGCTCCATCATACTCTATAAGAAAATCTATTTCACTGGATTCGTTTAACACTCCAAAGTCAAAAGGCAATGTACTCTTATCCCTACAGTCCTTATATCTAACTTGATCTATATAGTCAACATCCAAAGAATCTAATAAGGTTTTAACTCTAATTTCACCTCTTGAGCCTCCTTTAAATAAATTAGGATGCTTTAATCTGTTATGCATAAACCTAGCTAATTGCATACTAAATACTGTATCAACCCCTTCTGGCAAGCCCCCTCCCAGATATTCCCACTCTAGCTCTTTAAATATATCCCCAGAATAAGTATCACTTACTAGTTTATAGTCGGGTCTATTCAATTTAGCCCATATTTTTATGTTGTGTATTGCATGAGGATTTTTTGTTAGTATACAAGGAGTTACCCCATCTAATATTGCTTTGGGTGTTGTTTTTACAAAGTAGCCTTCTTTAGTTACAACCTCAGTATAGGTATAGCTATTGATTTTTTTATCTGTAGGTTTAATTTCTAAGTCAAACTTTCTGAATAAATCTGTAATAGCCTCAGGTGTCCATCTAGTACCTTTATTACATAGATGGCAACCTCTTCCGCTTTTAAAACTGTGCCAGTTTATTGAGGATGGTTCATGAGAAGAATTAGGACATTTTACCCATATGTTCAACTCTCCTTTTCTTGTATCTGTAGCATTTTTACTAAACATT
>JAQICV010000049.1 GCA_027858315.1 Candidatus Woesearchaeota archaeon | reverse complement strand
TTATATAAATCTAAATTTTTTTTAACCTTATCAATCACTTTCTGGTGGTCTTTTTTATTTTAACTAGCTGTAACTAACAATATTATGGCAATATCTTTATAGACTAGAAAATATACTCTTTTAATTCCTATTTTAAATTCTCTAAAGAAGTCATAAGTTAATTGGTCTCCTTTTTTATCTCCACTAGGTTCAAGATTTTTTATAATATATTTTTCAACCAATCCTCTTTCATATCTTGAAAGAATAAATTTGGTTTCTTCTTGAAATGTTGGGAAGTAATAAACATTAAACATTTCCAACTACCTCACCAGATACAAATTTATTCAAACTTTGACTAACATACTTACAAACAAGTGAGGGCGTAATCTCTCTAACTACTCGTTTTCTGTAATCTCCTTTTACAATATACCATATTTGAGGATTATCTTTTGGAAAGCCCCATAATGTGTATTGTTTTGAACCAGTCTCTCTAATTCCTTTATCTTTCAAAAGTTCTCTTACGAATTCTTGGGCAAATTCTCTATTAAATTCAATTCCCTCTCTTTTAATTTCAACATAAGATTTCATTTTACATAAACATATTAGATTTTGATGGATCAAAATCGTCATTACCTCCTTGATTATTGTTTGTTTGTGGTGTAGTAACCATATTTACTAAATTTTGATGAAGTCCAATTACTGCTTTTAATTGCTCATTAGTATTTGTTTGAGAATTAGTCATCATTATTTGTTGTTTTGAAAGTTCCTCAACATTCCGGCTTATCTCTCCTACAACTCTTGAAATCTCACTAGGTCTCATTACTGGGAAATCTCTTATGTCGTTGAAATGGTCTGTAACTTTAATTGCATCATCCATTGAGAATTTAGAATGTGTTGTTTCCATTTCATGCAAATTAAAAGAATTATCTATAATAAGCCAAACTTTATTATCATCAGTTCCTCTTACCATAAGTTTATCTTTTCTATTATTATAATCTCTGGCAAGTTCATTATTAGTTTCTGCAAACTCTCCAGACTTTGAGTATCTAATATTTTCATATCCATTTTTTAAAAGAACTATTTTTAATTTCTGTTCTAATTTTAAAATAAATTTAGTCCAATAGTCTAAACTTTGTTCTTCTGCTTCAAGAGGCGAATCTGCCCAAAAATCTTTCTTTCCTAAAATTTGGATATATTTTTCATTATAAGTTATGTAATTACCATCAACATATTCTATACCTTTTCCAATTTGTTTGATTTTCTTCATAAAGGCATCTGTCCTATCTAAAATCTCAATATAGAACCTTTGGGCGTGTAATCTAAATGGGTGTTCCTTTGAGAGTGGTTGCGTAGTGACCCCACCTTGAGTTAAGCTTTTTAGTCCAACATTAAAAAAACCTTTTTCTTTAAGCCTTTTGATAATTTGAGAAACTGCTGATTTGCTTACTTTACGCCTCTTAGCTATTTGAACAGGTGTTAAACATTCTATATGTAAAAGGTGTAATATTTCCTTTTCTCTCTTAGTTAATTTAAGCTTTTTAGGATTATTACGCCGTTGCTGTAAAGGTTTTAAGTTAAGTCTTTTTGAAGAGTTAAGGTTTTTTGTGGTTTTTTTCACCATTTTACACTTCCGTTAATTACTAGCAGAACTCCATATAACCTATGCAGTAGGACATAAGGAAAAAAGTTAAGTGCTTTTGAAAAGTTAAGTAGAAAGTTAAGTTTTTTCATTACAACTCACCCTCTAAAAGTCTATTTTTAATCATCAAATCAATATTATTTAAAATTTGATTATATTTATTAATTGTTAAGCTATTGTATTCGGGCATAAGCATTGCTATCGAAAGTTTAGTTTCAATTTTTTTTTTATTTTTTAAAATATGTTTTGGAATATAATATTTTTTTTCAGTTTTGATACTGCTAATTGGCTTTTTAAAAATTGAACCTACTCTTTTATATATTTTAATAGATTCATTATTATTACTTATCTCTTCAGTTTTCATTGGTTTTTACCTCTGTTTTTTTTGAAGAGTATAATTCATGTTTAGTGAGAAATGATAATAATTTCAAACTAAATATTATTAATTGACATAATGTAAATCATAAAAAATGATTTACAAATACCATTAACAAATCTTGTTAATGATATAATAAAAACTGCAAAAGTCAGCCCTAAACATGTTGTCATGTCGCATACTGTATTTGCGGTTATGTCAAATAATTATATTTTTCCCTTTTAATTATCAACATAACTCAAATATTTCTAACATTAAATATACTCTATTTATGTTAAAAACGCTTGTAGTACTAAAATTATAGCTTATCGCATATTTTTTTTGATAGTATAACTCTTAATATTTTTAGCATTTTTTGAGTTAATGAGAATCAATATTATCAATTTGATGTTTCGAGAAAACCGTAAAGACGGCAAGGACGGGATTTGAACCCGCAATCCTAAAAGGACTAGATTTCAAGTCTAGCGCGATACCGAATTACGCGACCTTGCCACTATATAGAGGGGTTTTGAGTGTCCCCCACCACTTTTAAACATTACCAATCCAACCGTAATGGTGGTATTGTGCTTTATTTCAAGTCTAGCGCAATACCAGATTATGCGATCCTGCCATGAATAATCAAAAATCATTGAATTGAATTTTTGCTATGCAATAAATAAAAGAACTTAAGATATCTTTATATATTTTTTTATACTTGATTCATTTATGTTTTGGATATTTGAACTTTTAATTGCCTTGATGATTGCTTATGTTTTTATCAAGAGAGAGCGTCCAAAGGTTAAATTCTTAATCTATGGTTATTTGTTTTTTTTAGTTTCCTTAGTTTTACAAATTCCTTTTAAGTTTTTACAGTTAACATTTAAAGATTATTTTAGTTCGAGTGTTTTGCCTATTATTTTTTTAAATATTGGAGTTATTGTAATTTCAGAATTGACTAAATATTTTTCCTTGAAGAGATTTTTGAAGACGAAGAGTTTTAAAAATGGGATTTTATTTGGGATTGGCTGGGCTACAATTGAGAGTATTAGTTATTTTTCTTTGATTTTTTATTCATTTTTCTTTGGATTTTTTTCTTTAAGTTTTGATTATTTATATTTTTTACCTGAGAGTTTTCCTTTTGTTAGTTTTCTTTTATTTTTTGTTTTGAATTTAGCAATTACAGTATTTGTTATTTTTTCAATTATTAAGAAAGATAAGTTGTATTTGATTTATGCAATAATTTTTAGTCTTGTTATATTTTTTGCAATGTTATATCTTGAGAAATTAGCACTTTATATTTTCGAGATATTTTTATTCTTTTATTCTTTGTATATCATATATCATTATAGAAAAATTAAGTAATGTGTTTTAAAAAATAAAATAAAAAATTTTAGATAAATAATGGAACTAAAACTAATGAAATAATTGCCATTAATTTAACTAAAATGTTTAAAGCAGGACCTGAGGTATCCTTGAATGGATCTCCTACTGTGTCTCCAACAATCGCTGCTTTATGATTATCTGAACCTTTTCCACCTAAGTTTCCAGCTTCAATATATTTCTTTGCATTATCCCATGCTCCACCACTATTAGCCATTGAAATAGCTAATACAATTCCTGATGCGATTGAACCTGCAAGAACTCCTGCAAGAACTTCTACACCAAATATAACTCCAACAAATACTGGAGTTACAATAATTAAAATTGATGGTGCAAGCATTTCATTTAATGAAGCTTTTGTTGAAATTGCAATACATTTTTCATAATCAGGTTTAGCTTTACCTTCCATTAAACCTTTGATTTCTTTGAATTGTCTTCTAACTTCAACAACTATTGCTTGTGCAGCTTTTCCTACACTCTTCATAGTCATAGCAGAAAATAAGAATGGAAGCATTGCTCCAACTAAAACTCCTGCGATTATATTCACATCTAAAATATTTACTACTTTAATTCCTGCAGCACTTACAAATGCTGAGAATAAAGCAAGAGAAGTTAATGCAGCAGAACCGATAGCAAATCCTTTTCCGATAGCAGCAGTAGTGTTTCCTGCAGCATCTAAGATGTCAGTTCTTTTTCTTACTTTTTTGTCTAATCCTGCCATTTCAGCAATACCACCAGCATTGTCTGAGATAGGACCATATACATCAATAGTTAATCCAATAACTAATGTTCCAAGCATACCAATTGCACTTAATGCAATACCATATAAACCGGCATAATGGAAACCTAAAACTGCAGTTCCAGCGATTAATAATACAGGCAATACTGCTGATTCATAACCTAAAGCTAAACCATCAATCATTAAAGTTCCTGCACCAGTTGTTGCTGCCTCAGCAGTTTTTTTAACAGGTCTATATGAAGCTGAAGTATAGTACTCAGTAATTAAACCAATTGCTAGTCCTGAAACTAATCCTCCAAGAATTGCTATATATACTCCTGTTGAAGTGTATGTAATTTCATTATAGATAAATGATTCTGGAATTGCCCACATTGTAGCAAAATATACACCAATAGCCATAAGAATTGTACTTCCAACTAAAGCATATTTAATTGGTTTTTCAACATTTTCAGAATTTTTCCCAACTTTTACGAAAAATAATGTAATAATACTTGCAAGTATACCTACTGCAGAAATTAAAATTGGAAATGTTAATGCTGTAATGTTTGTTGCTCCAAATGCGAAAAATCCTATCACTAATGCAGCAGCAGTACTTTCTGCAACAGAACCAAATAAATCTGACCCCATTCCTGCGATATCTCCTACATTATCACCAACATTATCTGCAATAACTGCAGGGTTTCTTGGATCATCTTCTGGAATGTTTTTTTCAACTTTTCCTACAATATCTGCACCAACATCAGCAGCTTTAGTATAAATTCCACCACCAACTCTACCAAACATTGCCATCATTGAACCACCTAGACCAAATCCAGTTATAGCTTCTACAATGATGTTCATTTCTAAACCTATGAAACTATAAATCATAAATAAGAAAATTAGTCCTAATACTGCGAATGAAACTAATGTTAAACCTAGTACTGAACCTCCTTTAAAAGCTACATCAAATCCTGCTGAAACACTTTTTTTTGAAGCTTCAGTAGTTCTAACATTAGCTTTAGTAGCTACAATCATTCCAATTGCACCAGATAGAATGGATGCGATTGAACCTGCAACAAAAGCGATTGCTGTATATAGTCCTAGGTTGTGTCCTACAGCTTGATTTAAGAAAAACCATAAAAGAGCTGCGATTACAATAATAAACACAAACATAATTTTATATTCTGCAATTAAAAATGCTTTTGCACCTTCTGCAATGTAGTTTGCAATTTCTTTCATCTTTTTATCACCAGCACTCATTTTTTGAACACTAATGTAATTGATGATAGCTAAAATAAATGCAACTACACAAATACTTACGATAATTAATTCTATCATGTAAAAATTATTGATTTTATTTTACTTATAAATATTTTTATATTATTTCTGTTTTTTATGTGTTATATGGTTTTTTTTAAGAAATTTTTATAAATTATTTAGTTTTACTATATTTTATATATGACAAAAATAAGGATATTACCAACTCTTTTTGCTTTAAATAAGGAAGAGTTTTCTAATAAGCTTGAAAAAGTTTCTTTTTCAAAAAAGATACATATAGATTTTATGGATGGAAAATTTACAGATAAAAAGTCTGTTGGTTTTAGTGAGATGGACGAGATATTAAATACAAAAGATAAAGTATTTTTTGCGCATTTGATGGCTTATGAACCCGAAGAGTATGCATCAAAAATTAAAAAGTTGAATATTTCTCGTGTATATTTACATTATGAGGTTTTTGAGACTGATAGTGATTTTCAATATGCTATAGAGGAATTTAAATCAAGAAATATTGAAGTTGGGCTTGCAGTGAATCCTGGGACCGATATTGAAGAGATATCCTCATATGTAGAAGAGATTGACTCTGTTTTGATTATGAGTGTTTGGCCAGGTAAAGAAGGACAAACTTTTATTTCTAATACTTATAGTAGAACTAAAGAATTAAGGGGAAATTTTCCAAAAATCGAAATTTGTGTTGATGGAGGTATTAATTCTGAAAATATTAAGAAGGCTTCAGATTCAGGAATTGATGTTTTTTGTGTTGGTTCTTATGTTTCCTCGGATTCTCATCCAAAGGAACATTATCAAGAATTGGAGAAATTACTTTAATTTCTTAAATATATTAATCAGTTTTTTTACTTTGAGTTTTAAAACAAGAAGTATATATATGAGTTTTGTAATGTTTTATTATGTCTTATAATATAGATTCTAGTTTGGAATTTTGTGAAATTATTAATGCCTTCCCTGTTCTTTTAGAAAGATTGAAGCAGCTTGAGTTTAAAGTTGATAACATAACTGATGGAGAGAGTATGGATGATTTTTTTTTAAGGAATGGTTCTTCAAAGGAAGAGTCAAATATGATTATAGTTAGATTGAATTCGGATTTGAATTATTATCTAAAGAAAGGGAAGCTTCCTAAATCAGTTCCACTTCGTGATGAGAAAGAAGTTTTGTTGCTTGATGAAGAATAAATCTGGAGGGTTTTTAATTTTCATTACTTACTATATTTGAACCTTTTAACATAATCGCAGTTTTTACAGATATATTCTTTTGTTTTAAGATTTGAGTTTAGTCTGATTTCTCTAGTTTTAGTTGTCCAAATAATATGACATTTTTTACAATATTTTAGTTTTTCTTCTCTTTTCAATGTTATATTGAATGCTTGTGATAGTTTAATTATTTCTTTTATATATGATGTTTCATATTTAGGGTTAAGTTTTTTTTCTATTAGTGAGAAGTATTGTTGTATATTTGCTTTAGCGTATTCTGTTTGAATTTGCTTTTTTTCTTTGTTTTTCATTTTAAAATAATTTGTCGAAATTCAATTTTCTTGATTTAGGAACATAGTTTAGAATTTCTTTTCCTTTGATGTTCACGCAACCAAGATTTTCACCATCATATATTGCAATTAAAAATGGAGTATTTTCTTGCCAATTGAATTTTTCTATTTCTTCTGTAAAGAGACTTTCTGCAGCTAAATATGATTTTAAGTTTTCTTCTTTTAGTATTAGAAAATTTTTTGTAGGTTTTATGAATTGAGATCCTTCTATGCTTAATCTAAATCTTTCATTGTCATGATATGTTCCAAAGTAAATCCCTACATTTGTTATTCTTCTTATATCTATATTAATGTCTAATTTACACATGTGGATTTTTCTTGTCTTTTCATTCATGTAAAAATTATAAGATTTTAGTTTTTCTAAATTATCTCCATAATATAAGGATAATTTGTTTACTAGTTCTTCTTTTTTTGATTTTTTTAAAAGAATAAGGGTTTGAGGAATCATTGTATTAATATTTTAGAGCGTAAATTCCTTTATTTGATTTATCTATTTTTTTTGCAACTTCAGATTCTTTTGCATCTAAAATGTATACTGTTCCTTTATATTTTTCTTGTAGTTGGTTAGATTTACAATTAGGACAATTTTTCTCTTCAGTTAAAAAACCACATTCTTTACAAACTTTTTTTTTATTTACCATTTTTAATTTTTATGCTTTTAACCACTCTATTGAACCAAGACCTGGTTGTCTCATTGTAAGACCTACTTTAACATTTCTTATGTCTTTAAATGATACTGCAACTACTGCAGCTTTCACAATATCTCCAGTTTTTAGTGTTTGACCAGTTTGAGAACCTTGTATGCTTCCAACTTTACTAAATGATACTTGATCTACCATTGTTTGAGATAAATGAACAAGTCCATCAATTATTCCCATGTTGATAAATACTCCAAAATTTGTAACGGAGGATACTTCTCCTTCAATTACTTCATGAATCTCAGGTTTGTATGATAATATTGTGAATTCTACAACATAGTGTCTAGAAGAGTCTTCAGGTAGTTTGAATCCTTGTCCGATTCCATCTACACTAATAACACTAATTACTAGTCCGAATTCTTCAGTTGTTTTTTCAGAGTAATCTCTTGTTAATTGCTCTTTAACTGATTCATTTAAATCTCCTTCAAATAAGTCTGGACTTAAATCTACGTAATCTTTTAATTTTACTTTATAGAACATCTTATAGAAAAAAAGTGCTATAGTATTTATAAAGATTATTGAAAAAAATAAGAATTAATTATTTTTTGATTTTTCTTCTTTTACTCTTTTCTCAAGTGCATTTAGTGTTTCTTGAATCATTTGAGGAATATTCCATTTTCCTTTAATTTTATCATTGAATTCTTCATCTGAAGTTCCTGTTGAAATTTCTTTTTCAACTTGGATTATTTTATTTCCTTCAGATAATAACATTTTTACTTGAATTCGTGTTTTATGACCTGCGTCTTTGTCTCCAATTGTTTTAAATGAGAGTTTTAGAGTGTCATATTTACTAATGTTAGAAATTTTTTTCATAGTTTTTTCAGCATAGTCTTGTATTAAATCAAAATCATCATCATAGAGGGATTGAGATCCTACATATTCTAGTTTGAATTTTGAAAGTTCATTAGTTTTTTGGTATAATTTGAATATATCTTTATATGATAATATTGAGTAAAGTAGACCTTCTTCATCAGTTATTATAATTGATGGGAGTTTTTTACTTATCATAAGTTTTAAAGCATCACTTATTTTTTGATTTTTATTTAGTGTTAATGGTCTTGTGTTAATTAAATTTTCAATATTGGAATTTAGTATATTTTCTTGATTTTTTTTGTTATAGTAATTACCTTTTTCATTGTCAACTTCGAATAAATCTGTAACCAATAAATCTATTGGTCTTAATTCACCTGAGATTTTTAATCCTTCAATTACTGGTAATAAATTAACTCTTTTTTGTAAGAATAGGTTTCTTGCAGATGAGACTTTATCATTTTTATTTAATGCGTAAATCTCTCTTTTTTCAATGCTTTCATTTTTTTCGTTTAGAAAGTCTAAATCTTGATTTGAAATATCCAATAAAGCATCTATGAAACTATAGTATAAATCTCCAATTTTGATTACTCTATCTCCACTCTCTATTAAGAAATTTATGTGTTCGTTTGTGTTTTTTCCTTTGCTCTCAGATAGGGTTTTTTTGAGGCCTTTTAATTTTTCATTTAAATTTGTTACTTTTAATGCAATTGTTCTCACATCTACGAAAGATTTAGGATTTGTGTTTAAAATGATGTAATGTGAGTTCTTCTTTTCTTTAATTTCTTTTAGGAACCCTTGCATATTAAGGTTCTCGTCTACTTCAAAATAATTTTTTAACATTTAGAATACACCTCGGTTCTAATTTATGGTTTTTTAACTTTATAAAGATATGTTTGAACTGGTAAAAATGAACATTACTTTTATTTATTTTAGATTTTTTTTTTCAAAATATTTATATACTAAGTGTCTTTATTTTTAGTATGATACAATCAGGAGTGTATTATATGATAATAAAAATGATACAGTCACAACTTATGTTGCTGTGTATTAATTTTATTTAAAAATATTAAAAATGACATTTGAAAATAAATACGATGCGAAAGAAAGAGAGGTTCAGATTAGAAAATTCTGGGATGAAAATGATATATTCAAGTTTGATGAAAACTCCTCTAAAGTCGTCTTTTCAATTGACACTCCACCACCAACTATTTCTGGAAAAATGCATATTGGGCACGCATTTTCTTTCTCACAGGCAGATTTTATTGCAAGATATAAGAGAATGAGAGGATTTGAAGTCTTCTATCCATTTGGAACTGATGATAATGGACTTGCGACAGAGAAGCTTGTTCAAAAAGAGAAGAAGGTCAATTTAAGAAAGGTTGATAGAGCAGAGGCAATTAAGATTGTAGTTGATTACTTGAATGAAGAAAGACCAAAATTTATTGAAGATTTTAAGAATGTAGGACTTAGTTGTGATTTTGATTTGGCTTATTCTACTATTAATGATCATTCCAGGAAAATTTCTCAAAATACATTTTTAGAGCTTGTTGAAAAGGGTTTGATTACTAGGACTGAAGGACCTGTTATGTGGGATAGAGTTTTTCAAACTCCTATTGCTCAAGCTGAACTTGAAGATGATGAAAGGGAGAGTTTGATGAATTATGTTAAAGCTAAGGTTGTTGGAACAACAAATACTTTTATGATTTATGCTACAACTAGACCTGAGCTTTTATTTGCTTGTGCAGGATTTAGTGTGGAAGATGAAGGCGAGTATGTGAAATTAAAAGTAGGAGAAGAATTTTGGATTACTAGTAAAGCAACATATGAAGAAAAGTTTGCTGATTTTGAATATGAAGTTGTTGAAAAATTAAAAGGAAAAAATGTTATTGGTGATAAGGTTATTATTCCAGTAACTAATAAGGAAATTGAAGTGACTCATGATGCTGCAGTAAAAGCTGATTTTGGAACAGGGATTGCTTATTTTTGTTCTTATGGTGGAGCAGAAGATATTGAATACTTTGCTAGACATAGGCTTGACCCAATTGAAGTTTTGTCAAAAGATGGTAGACTTAATAGTAAATGTTTGAAATATGAGGGTGAACTTACTAATGATGCTAGGAGATTAATAATTAAAGATATGACTGAGGAAGGCTCGATAATTAAATCTGAGAAGATAAGACAAGTTGTAAATCTTGGTGAGAGGTCAGGAGTTGAAGTAGAGTTTATTGTTACAAAGCAATGGTATGTGAATTATTTAGATAAGAAAGAGTATTTTTTTGAGATGGCTCAAAAGTTTAACTGGCATCCTGAATTTATGAAACACAGGCTTGAAAATTGGATTAAAGGATTAAATTGGAATTGGGGATTTTCAAGACAGAGACATTTTGGGATTCCTGTTCCTGCTTGGTATTGTAGTAAATGTGGTGAAACTAAGTATGCTAAAGAATTACAATTGCCTGTTGATCCTACTTCAACTAAGCCTTTAGATAAATGTTCTTGTGGTAGTGAGGAATTTGAAGGAGAGACAGATATCATGGATACTTGGTTTACTTCAGGTTCATCTCCATTTTTAGCAATTGAATTAGTGAAGAATGAAGAGATGAAAAAGAAATTATTTCCAATGGATTTGAGACCTCAAGCGCATGATATTATTAATTTTTGGTTGTTTTATACTATGGCAAAAACTAATTTACTTTATGATGAAAATCCGTTTAAAAATGTTATGGTGTCGGGTTTTGTTTTAGACCCTAAAGGAAAGAAAATGAGTAAGTCGAAAGGAAATACTATTGTTCCTCAAGATGTAGTTTCTAAACATTCAAATGATGGTTTAAGATTTGCTGCAGCTTCAACGAAATTAGGGAGTGATATTCCATTTCAAGAGAAAGAAGTTCAAACCGGAGTAAAAGTTGCAAATAAATTGTACAATGCAAATAAATTTGCTTCAATGCTTTTTGAGAATTTTGAAGCTAAGGATAGAGATTTTAAGTTTAAAGATTTAAATTCAATCGATAAATGGATTATTGCTAAAGTTCAAAGTGTAATTAAAGATTCAATTGTTGCATTTGATAATTATGATTATGCTAAAGTTAAGAGTTTATTTGCGGATTATTTTATGAGAGATATTGCTGATAATTATATTGAGATTGTAAAACAAAGATTATGGAAACCTGAGAATTTTGGTGTTGTTGAAGTAAAGAAAGCTCAAAAAGCTTTGTATTATTCTTTATATTCTGCGCTTAGGGGACTTGCACCGTTTTTAGTTTATATGAGTGAAGAAGTTTATCAAAATTTCTATAAACAATTTGAAGAGATAGAGAGTGTTCATAGAACTTCATGGCCCGAATATAATAAAAATTTTGATGATGAAGAAATTGTTCTTCTTGGAGATAAATATGTTGATATTGTTGGAGCAGTTAGGAAATTTAAGTCTGAGAATCAAGTTTCAATGAAGACTGAACTTTCTAGATTAGTTATTGAATGTGATGATAAACTTAAAGAGTTTATTGAAGATTCTATTGCTGATTTGAAGGCAGTGACTGGCGCAAGAGTAGTTGAATTTGGTAATGGGTCAATTGAGAGTCAAGATGTGAAAGTCTTGATTGAAATTGTAAAAGATTAAAGAAATAAAATGGAACCTCTTACAGATGCTTATTTAAGAAATGATTCTAAATCTTTTTTTTCTATATTGATTTAACTATTCTTGTTGAGAATGGATTAGAATTATTGCTGGTTTCACAAAAAGGAGAAGTCTTACTTTTTTTCATTTATATTTTGCACCAATTGGTTACAAATTATCAAATAGATTAGAAATTTCTAGGCGATTATTTTAATGAAATTAAAATAAGTGATAAGAAAAGTATTTAAATGATTTTTAGTGTATTTTTATATGTTTAAATCAAAGAGAGGACAACAAGCAGTAGAATTCATGTTAATTTTAATGTTTGTTTTAACTATTATAGCAGGAGTTATGTATATTACTGGTTCTCTTTTAGGTGATTTTGTTGAGCAAGATAAAAAAAATGTTGCAGAAAATTTTTTGGAAAATATTGTGAAAGAGATTGAGATTTTAAATACTGTTAATGGTGGGTATTCTCGAAATTTAGATGTTTATTCTCAAGATTATCATATTGAGATTTTAAATGAAATGATTATTATTAAAGATTTATATGATGAGAATATGACTTATTATTACAATATTCCTGTAGGATTAAATATTACTGTTGGTCATAAAATTGCAGGGAATGGACAAAATATTACTGTAATTAATTTTTTAAAAGAGAGTGAAGATATTAAAATTGAGTTATTGACAACTAATTGATATGGAATAGTTTTATAAATATTTTATATTTTATATTTATATGGCTACACTTATTGCAATGCTTAGTTCTGGAAAGGGAACATGGGGACATGTTAATTCTTTGATTAGTTTAGGGAAGTGGGATAGAGTTTATCTTATTTGTAATGATTTTTCCTATGATAATTTTGAAGTTAAATCTCAAAATATAATTAAGCTTAAGATTGATGAAAAAAATATTGAAAAGAGTTTGAGAATTTTATCAGGTTTTTTAAAAAAAGAAGTACAAGATTTTGAGGTTGGACTTAATTTAGTTTCAGGTTCAGGGATTGAACATATGATTGTTTTAAGTTCAGTTCTTAAAGCTGGCCTTGGATTGAGATTTGTTTATTCTGAAAATAATGAAATAAAGGAAGTTGAATTACTTGATGAGAAATATATTCCTCAAGAAGAACTTTTTTAATTTTTATTCATAATGATTACTTTTTTTATGAATTTTATTTTTTTGAAAGTGTATGTATGTAATTATTATTAATATTGCAAAAAGAGATACTAAAAGAGTAATCTTTGTTAAATTTTCTTCTATTAGATTTTGATTGTTTGCAAAGATTATTCCTAGATAGATTAAGATTAAACTCCAAATTCCTGCTCCTAGGGATGTATATAGACTAAATTTGAAAAAATTCATTTTAGAGAAACCTGCTGGTATTGAAATTAATTGCCTTATTACTGGAATTAATCTTCCAATAAAAGTTGTGATTTCTCCATGTTTTTTAAAAAAATTTTCGGATTTTGTAATTTTATGTTTGTCAATTAAAAATATTTTTCCATATCTTTCTAAAATCATATTTATAGTTTTTCTTCCCAAATAAAATGCTAGGAAATAATTTATTGCGGCCCCTAATAAAGATCCAAGAGTAGCTACTAGGAGAACTACTGAGAATGACATTTTTCCTTGTGCGATTAGAACTCCAGCTGGAATTAAAATTACTTCTGAAGGGAAAGGAATAAATGAACTCTCGATTGTCATTAGTAAGAAAATTCCAAAATATCCTAGATTAAATATATTTACTAGTAGGAAGTTTAATGCTTGGGTGTATATTTCTTCTATCATTTTAAATGTTAATTATTGTTAAGTTTTCTAGAGTCTCATTCATTTTTAATAATTTTTTAGGAGCATTTTGTACGAATATTATCTTAGGTTTTAATGAAGAAGTATAGAATTGCATGATGTCTGTTTCATTAGGTTTTTTATAATAGTAAATACTATCAATTAATATTTTAATTTGATTTATGTTAAGACTTAAATTGTATCTTATTTCTTTATTTGATTTGTTTTTATTTTCGATATTTAGATAATTTTGTCTGAAATAATTTTCAATAAACATTTCTTCTTTGTTTTGTTGTTCTTCTTGGACGGATTGTTGAGTAAATTTTGGAGAGTTTAGAGTTTGTTGATGATTTGCTTGTGATTGTATTCTTGGTTGATGAGTTTGTCTTTGTATTTGTTGAGGTGCTATTTCTTTTCTTATTTCTCTTACTAACCTTTCTTGGACTTTTGGCATTTCAGGTTCTTTGTTTGTTTTTTTAGGAGTAGAGTTATTTCCTTTAATTGCATCCATTATTTGTGATTTTGTTTCGGATATGTCTCTTAGATACCAAACCCAGAATTTCAATTCATTTTCTGTTTCACTAATTTCTAGAGGAATTGCAAAGTCTTTGATTCTCTCTATTGCAAGTGTTTCTTGGATGTTTAGAGAGCTATGATTTAGAACTTGGTTTTGTTTTAGTTTTAAGTAGATGTCTTTGTCATGTTTTGAAAAATGTTTTTCAGCAAGTTCAATAAGACACTCTTTTTGTTTTGGGTCATAGTAGTAAGGGGAACTAGATAATTTTAGATTTGTTATTGCAATAGATTTATCTTTTGCTATTTCGGAGAGTGCTGCTGAAGCAATCATAGTAGTTGTGTCAAATGCTTCACTTACCATTGTCGGAGTTACAGCTTTTTTATCTCTAACATATCTTAAAAGATTATCTTTTGTTAGTATCATTTTAGGACTACCTCTAAAATTTGGAAAATTTTAATTTTTTTCTTTAACAAAAAGTTATTTATGTTAAATTTTCGTATCATAATAATAGTTTAGCTTTTTTGTTTTTAAAGATTTGTTTTCTTTTTCTTTTGAAATAGTTTCAAATAGTTTTATATACTCCTTTTGTAGTTTATTAGTATGGTGTATAAAATTAGTTTTGATGAGCATTTAAATGAGCTTAAAAAATCTGATTCAGAGGTTTATAATTTAGTTTTGGATGAGATTAAAAGACAAGAAGAAACGATTGAGCTTATTCCTTCTGAGAATGCAGTTTCTCCTGCAGTTATGGAGACCCAAGGTAGTGTGTTTACAAATAAATATTCTGAAGGGTATCCTGGAAAAAGATATTATGGGGGGAATGAGGTTGTTGATAAAGTTGAACAACTTGCAATTGATAGAGCTAAAGAAATTTTTGGAGCAGATCATGTTAATGTTCAAGCCCATAGTGGTAGTGGAGCTAATATGGCTGCATATATGGCGGTCCTTGAACCTGGTGATAAAGTTCTTGCAATTAATTTAGACCAGGGAGGACATTTAACTCATGGGCATCATTTAAATTTTTCAGGTAAGTTGTATAATTTTGTTCAATATGAGTTGAATAAAGAGAGCTCACTTATTGATTACGATTTACTTAGAATTGTTGCTTTAAAAGAAAAACCAAAGTTAATTGTTACTGGTTTTAGTGCTTATCCAAGGGATGTTGATTTTAAAAAGTTTAAAGAAATAGCTGATGAATGTTCTGCTATGTTACTTGCAGATATTTCTCATATTGCAGGTTCGATTGCAGCTGGACTGCATCAAAATCCTGTTCCCTTTTGCGATATTGTTACTACGACAACTCATAAAACTTTGCGTGGACCTCGTGGAGCAATTATTCTGTGTAAAGAAAAATATGCAAAAGATGTAGATAGACAAATTTTTCCAGGAATTCAAGGTGGGCCTCTTGAACATGTTATTGCTGCAAAGGCGGTTGCTTTTGGAGAAGTTTTGAAACCTGAGTTTAAAGAGTATCAAAAGAAACTTTTAGAAAATAATAAATCACTTGCACAAGGATTACTTGATAACGGGATTAAGCTTGTTAGTGGTGGAACTGAGAACCATTTAATGCTTATTGATTTGACTCCTTTTGATTTGAGAGGGAAAGAAGTAGAACTTAAATTAGATGAAGTAAATATTTGTACTAATAAGAATATGATTCCTTTTGATTTAGCAACTGCTTTTAATCCTTCGGGAATTAGGATTGGTTCTCCAGTTATTACTTCTAGGGGATTTTCTAGAGAGGATTCATATAGAGTTGGAGAATTTATAGCTAAAGTTATTAAAAATATTTCTGATGAAAAAATTATGTTTGAGGTTAAAAGAGAGGTTTTGGAGCTTTGTAAGAAATATCCTTTGTATGAAAAATAATTGAAGGAATAAGATTACTTTCTTTAAATACTTGGAGAGGAAAAATATTTGATGAATTAATTAGATTTATTTTCGATGAATCTAAAAAAAGAGATGTTTTTTGTTTTCAAGAAATTTTAAGTAGTAAAGTTAATATTTTGTATAGGGGAGTTTCAAGATTGAATTTGCTTGAGGAATTAAAAATTGTTCTTTTTGATTTTGAATGTTATTTTGCTCCAACACATAATGGTGTTTATGAAGGAGCAGATTTTTCTTATGGAAATGTTATCTTTGTTAGGAAAAGTTTGAAAGTGATAGATTATAATTATTTTTTTACTTATGGTTATTTTAATTCTAGAACTGAAGGGAAAACTCAGGAAGATTCAAGAAATTTTCAGAGTATTAAATTAGAAATTAATAATGAAATTTTCACAATTTGTAATTTGCATGGAGTTTGGATTAGGGGTTTTGGTAAAGGTGATAATGCTGAAAGAATTTTTCAATCTAATAAAATTAAGTCTTTTTTAGATTTGATAGATGGTAAAAAAATAATTTGTGGTGATTTTAATTTACTTCCTGACACTACAAGTATTAAAATTTTAGAGGAGAATTTAGTTAATTTGATTAATATTTATGATATAAAAACTACTCGAAGTTCTTATTATGATAGAGAGGATAAGTTTGCAGATTATGTATTTGTAAGTTCAGATATTGAAGTTTTGAACTTTGGTGTTTTAAAAGAAGAAGTTTCAGACCATTTACCTTTGAAAATTTCATTTAAATAATTATTCTATTTATTGATGAGGAGTTTTATATGAATGAATTTTTCTTGTTATTTCATCTTCTATTTTGTCAGCATGTCTTATGTCTTTAAGGATTAAAGCAGTTGTTTTTTCATTATGAAAAGAATCATTTGCAGTATGAATTTCTATATCACCAACTTTACATATTCTATCCCATATTGTTTTATTTACTTTTATATCAGTTATTTGTTTGTAATTTATTGAGTGCGTTTCTTCTTTAATGAATTTGTATTTTACTTCAAGATGATTTGGATGAAATTCATATGTAGTGTTTAATATTTTAATTAAATCTTTTGATATTTTAATTATCGAGAATATAATTGTTAAAAAAATTAAGGATAGTATGATAATTGTGTCAAAATCATATTTTGCAGAATTGTCTAATAAATAATATATTCCATATAAAATTAAGAATACTATTGAATTCCAAAATAAGTGTTTTATAAATTTAGGCATTAAGGTATTTATGAAGTGTGATTTCATAATAATAATATTTCCAATTTTCTCCATAGATTATTTTTATTTATTTTGTTTATATAATTTTGTTTTAATTTTAGATTTGAGAAAAGTTTTTAAATTTCTAATTTTGGAGTATTTTATGGTAACAATTTTTAGTAAAATTATTAAGGGTGAGATTCCTTCATCTAAAGTTTATGAGGATGAGAATCATTTAGCTTTTTTAGATATTTCTCCGTTTGAGAAAGGACACACTTTAGTTATTCCAAAAAAAGAGTATGATAATATCTCTGATATGCCTGAAGGGGAGTATTTAGAGCTTCAAAGGGTTGTTTTAAAATTAGTAAAGAATTTGAGAGAAAAGTTGGGAGTTAAAATTGGCACATTGGTTTATGGTATGGATGTTCCACATGTTCATGTCCATATTTTCCCTATAACAGATAATGTTGAAATTTTTGATTTCAATAGAGTTAAAAAGTATTCTGAGGGTGAGGCAGAGAAATATTTAGAGAAATTAAAAATCATTAAGCAATGATGTTTAGTCATTCCTTAAAATAATTGTTTTTAAGGAATAATTTAAAATTTTAATTTTTTCACAAAGTTTATAAATTCAAATTTCAATTGTTTTTATAGGTATGAAAAAATGGTAGATTTTTGTTCAAATTGTGATGCGATAATTATTGGGAAGAAGGGAGAAGAGGTTAAGTGCTCTGCTTGTGGTTTTGTTCAAAAACCTAAAGGAACTGTTAAGTTGTCAGAGAAAATTGGCAAGGCAGAAGAAATAGAAGTTATTAATAAAAATGATAGTTCTGCAGAAATTCATCCTATTGCAGATCAAGAGTGTCCTGAGTGTGGACATATGAAAGCATTTTATTGGACTAAGCAAACTAGGGCTGGTGATGAGCCTGAAACACAGTTCTATAAATGTGAGAAGTGTAAACATCAATGGCGTGAGTACAGATAATTTATTTTAAGATGAGAGTTTATCATGTTACAGAATATGAAAATTTAGATTCTATTCTGAAAATTGGTTTAATTCCTGGTATGGAAATAAAGGAAAGAATTATAGAAAAAATTTATTACAAATATATTAAAAATAAATATAATATTAAAGAAGATATAGAAAGAGCAACTGAGATTTTTAATCAAAAAGAATATAATTTAAAAGAAAGATACAGTTATATTTGGTTTTTTATTAATTTAAAAGAAGCCAAAAGCCGTGCAAGAAAACAAAATAGAAAAGTTTCAATACTTAATTATATTAGGAGTAATGTTGTTAGAAATAAAAATTTAGTTATATTGGAGCTAGATTTAGATCCTGTATTCTTGAAGAATATTTCTATGGTTAAAGGTGAGCCAATTTTGTTGAAATTTTTTCAGAAATTTTATTCTACTAGATTGGTAACTAAAGAAAAGATTTCTCCTGAGAATATTGTTAAAGTTATTATGTCTGAAAATTTAGAGAATAATAACCTAATTAAAGTTTTTCCAAATATTGAAATCCTTAAATTATAAATTTGTTGTTAAAATTAGAAAAAATAAAATTTATTTTTTATCTTTTGTTTCTTCTTTTTTTGTTTCTACTTTTTCTGTTGCTTCAGCATCAACTACTGTTTCTTCAGATTTTTCTTCTTTTTGTCCACCTGAAGCTTCTTGAGCTTGGGCTTCTTTTTGGTACATTTCAGTAAAGACTTCTTGTGAGTCTTTATTGATATCTTCCATCATTTTTTTCATAGTTTCAACATTTCTAGTTTCTTTTTTTAGTTCTTCATCTAAATCGTTGATTTTAGCCATAATTGGACCAACTTTCTTTTGGTCAACTTTGTCTTTGTTTTCTTCAAATGTTTTTTTAGTTTGGTAAACTAATTGTTCTGCTTGATTTCCAGTTTCGATTTCTTCTCTTCTCTTTTCATCTTCTTCTGCATGCTTTTCGGCGTCATCTTGCATTTTCTTAATTTCTTCTTCAGATAGGTTTGAGGATGCAACAATTTTAATTGATTGTTCTTTTCCAGTTCCCATATCTTTAGCTGAAACATGTGCAATTCCGTTAGCATCGATATCAAATGTTACTTCAATTTGAGGTACACCTCTTGGAGCTGGTGGAATTCCATTTAAATCGAATTTACCAATTTCTTTGTTGTCATTAAACATTGCTCTTTCTCCTTGACCTACTCTAATTGTTACAGAAGGTTGGTTGTCAGCAGCTGTCGAATATACTTGAGATTTTTTAGTAGGGATTGTTGTATTTCTTTCAATCATTTTAGTACAAACTCCACCTAGAGTTTCAATTCCTAAACTAAGTGGTGTTACATCTAATAATAATATTCCTGTAACATCTCCTGCTAAAACTCCACCTTGAATTGAAGCTCCTACTGCAACAGCTTCATCGGGGTTTACTGATTTATCTGCATCTTTTCCAGATAAACTTTTTACTAAAGCTTGAACTGAAGGGATTCTTGTTGAACCACCAACTAAGATTACTTTATCAATTTCAGATTGTTTTAAACCTGAATCTTTAATTGCTTGCTCAGTAGGTTTCTTTAATTTAGCTAGAATACCTGAGATTAATTCTTCAAATTTAGCTCTTGTGATTTTTAGTTCTAGATGTTTAGGACCTGATGCATCTGCTGTGATGAAAGGCTCTGAAATATCCGTTTCTAATTTTGAGGATAATTCCATCTTAGCTTTTTCAGCTGCTGATTTTAATCTTTGAGTTGCTTGAGCATCTGCTTTTAGATCAATTCCATGTTCTTTTTTAAATTCACTAGCGATATGATTAATTAATAGTTCATCAATGTTATCTCCACCTAAGTGATTATCTCCTGCTGTTGCTTTTACTTCAAATACTCCATCATCTAATTCTAAAATGGATACATCAAATGTTCCTCCTCCAAAATCAAATACAAGTACTGTATGTGCTGTATCTTTATCAATACCATAAGCTAATGCAGCTGCTGTTGGTTCATTAATAATTCTCTCAACTTCAAAGCCTGCAATTCTTCCTGCATCTTTTGTTGCTTGTCTTTGGGAATCTGTAAAATAAGCTGGAACAGTAATTACTGCTTTTTTTATATCTTGACCTAAATAGGATTCTGCATCTTTTTTTAATTTTGTAAGTATGATAGCAGAAATTTCTTGAGCAGTATATTCTTTTCCATGAATACTAACTTTATAATCTTCACCCATGTGAGTTTTGATTGAACTAATAGTTTCTTTTGGTTTTACTATTGCTTGTTTTTTTGCAGGTTCTCCTACGATTCTCTCACCAGATGCTGTGATGTGTACTACTGAAGGAGTTGTTCTTGCACCTTCTGCGTTAGGGATAACTACCGCTTTTCCGTTCTCGATGATTGACATACAACTGTTTGTTGTACCTAAGTCAATTCCTAATATTTTTTCTTTGCTTGTCATTTTATACTAAGTATAAAATTCTAAGAAATTTAAAAAACAAATTCACGAACTATTTAATCATTAAGTGATTTAAATAGTATCATTTTTTATTTTTATCTTAATTTCTTATGAATTTTAAGTTTTTGATAGAAACATTAAGCCATAATTATTTATAAATGTTTTGAAATTTTATCAAATCCCTAAATAAAATTCACATTTAAGGATTTGTGAGAAAATTTACTTTTTTCTTATCCTATTAATTACTATATATATTATTAAAGTAAATATAGATCCAAGTAAGAACCAGAAAGCATTAGAGTTATTTATTAGAGTCCAAAAGCTTTCTTGAGCGACTTCTGCAATCATTGGTGCAGCTTTTTCCATTTGAGATTCCATTATAATGTCATTTGCAACTTTGGCTGATAATTGTCCTGCGGAGTCCATGGTTAGTCTAGGGTATATATATATTAAGCCAGCTCCTAATATAGATACTATAAATGTAGGGATTATTGTTTTTAATTTTTCAAGCATAGATTCTCTGTCTTCTTTTGGCGCTATAATAATATACTGATTTGCGAGTTTGTAGTGTTTTACTTTTTTTCCTTTTGCGCTGTAGTGGGCTTCTTCCCATTCTACAAGTTTTGCTAGCATTAGTTGTTTTAGATTGTAGTGTATTGTAGAAATAGGAAGGCTTAGTTTTTTTGCAATCTCGCTCTCTGTTGCTTCTTTTTCTATTAAGAAGTCTAGTATTTGTGTAGATGTTTTGTTTGTGATTGCGTTTGCAATTTTCTTTGCTTTATTATCTTCTAGAGATAATAACAGGAATTTCTTCTTGTTCATATAATAGATATAAGTATTATTATATATAAGTAGTTTGTGATAGTTTCTAGTTTGTTTGAAGTTAGTTTGATATTAATTCATTATATAACTGTATTAAAAAGTATTATAAATTACTTTTTTTGTTTATCATTATAATGTTCTTAGATAATTTCGTTTATGATTTGAATAAGCTTGGAATTCTGATGGTTATTTTTTTTAGTTTTTTTTCAATTATACGAATTCATATTATTTCAAAAATAATTAATCACTTAAAGGAGGAATTTAATGCTTTTTATGTCGAGTTGAATCCTAATGATTCTATTAAAATGTTTTTTATGTCTGGAGGAAGTTTTCTTTTTGGTTTCAAATATATATTTAGTGAGAGATATATGTTAGATGATTATCTTAAAGGTAAGAAAAAATTATTGATTTTTGTTACATTTTCAAGAGTTTTAATTTTCATTATTTTGATATATATATTATTTATAATCAAGATTATAGTTTTAAAATAGATTTTTCGGATTTTAAATTTTCCCAAAACTTTTATAAACCAAATTTCATTTCTTTATTTATAGTTTAATACTCGGCAAGAGTATAATTTGTATATATGATAAAATGGCAACAAAAAAACAAGGTAGTGCTGGAAGATTTGGAGTTAGATACGGTAACATTCTTAGAAAGAAAGTTAGTGAGATTGAAAAAAACTCAAGAGGAAAACATAAATGCCCTTTCTGTGGTAAAGAGGATAAAGTTAAGAGGCAAGCATATGGTATTTGGAGATGTGCTGGTTGTGAAAAAATGTTCGTTGGAAAAGCGTACAAACCTTATTAATTAAAATGGTTGAATATGTATGTAGTGTTTGTAAAAAAACTGTAAACGGTGTTTTAGTTGAGAGAAAAATTAGATGTCCTTATTGTTCATCAAAAGCTCTTGAGAAAAAACAAGATAGAGTTTTAGATATTATCAAAGCAAGATGAGTAAATTCTCTTCAAATTTTAAGTTAGATTTTGGAGATTTAAATATTTTTTATTATAATTTATTGATTGAAGAAGATTTTGATTTTAGATCTAAAGATATTAAAATTGAAATTAATAAAAACGAATCACTTGAAATTGATGTTATTTGTAATAGTGTTACGGATTTAAAAATAGGAGTTAGTGCTTTTATAAAGAGTTTAGAAATTATTGAAAAGACTCGAAATGTTTGAAAAATGATTGAAGAGATTTTAGAGATTGCAGAGGTACTTGAGAGTTTGGTTGAAGATGCTCCAAATAAAGTTAAAGTTGAGTTATCATCTGTGATTGCTTTGATTAAAGTTGCAAATGGTCAAGAGGATTTGATAAAAATCCAAGAACAATTAGAAGTAATTAGTAGTATGGGTAATGTTAATTCTTACCTTAGAAATGAAGTTTACAATGCTATTTCTATTATTGAGAGTTTAATTTAGTGTTAATATTATAATTTGAAAATTCATAAACCTTTAGTTGATTAAAGAAAAAGTTTATATACTATATATATTGTCTTATTATTATGGTCAAATTATTTTCAAAAGGGTTTTTTAATTACCTTTTTTTTTTTAAAAAGCGTAAAAAATTAAGTTTAGGTTTGTATGGTCCTCCTAATGCTGGGAAGTCTACTCTTGCAAATAAAATTATATTTGATATTTTAGGAGAAGATGCAGGTAAGTTTGAAACTTCATCTGTTGAACACGAAACTAGATCTGTTCAAAAGGTTGAAAAACTTGAGATGAAAAAAGGAGGAAAAACTATTAATTTTTCTTTAATTGATACTCCTGGTATTGCTACTAAAATTGATTTTGAAGATTTTGTTAAGAAAGGTATGAAAAAATCGGATGCAAAAGAGAGGGCAAAGGAAGCTACTCAAGGAGTTATTGAGAGTATTAAATGGTTGGATAATGTTGATGCAGTTCTTGTTGTCATTGATTCTACACTTAATCCTTATAATCAAGTAAATATTACACTTATTGCAAATTTGGTTGCAAAGAAAAAGAAACTTATTATTGTTGCAAATAAGTCTGATTTGAAGAGTTCTAGTATTGAAAAGATTCAACTTGTTTTTCCAGATTATACTTTGGTTGGAATTTCGGCAAAGACTGGTGAAGGTGTTGAAGAATTGTATGATGCAATTTTTACGGAGTTTTATTGAGGATGATGCAGTCAAAAATTTTAAGCAAATTAAATCTCTATTTTTTCGGTATCATTTTAAAATTCAATGAGGTGAATTGTTAAAATGACGGGAGTACAAGTTTTATCCTATGAATTAATTAAAAATTGGTCTCGAGCTGAAAAGCTTGAGAAGATTTTAATAATTGTTAAGGGCGGGGATGTTGTAATGCTTGAAGGTAAGCTTGCACCTGAAGATGAGACAGAGCTTATTTCAAGAGCGCTTGCAAATGTTTCAGGAAGATTTACTGGAATTGAGGTTGCATTTTTAAATTCATCAAGGTCTACGACGATTTTAGGTAGAGTTAAAGATACTTTAATTAATGTTCTGGCAAAGGATAGGATAGGGATTACTGTTGTTGGTCCTTCTAAGATTATTAAGGAGATTAAGATGGATCCTAATAAGCTCGAAATTTTATTTAAATAATATTTCGAATCATCTTTTAATAAATGAAAAGATAAATTAGAGATCCTTTTCAAGTAATTATTTTTTATTTTTCTTAATTTTTAAAAGCAATATTTATATATTAATTCTATTTAATTACTTATATGATTAAATTAGATAAGAATAAAGATGAGGAATTGCTTGTTTCTAATAAAGAGATTAATGAAGAAGTTAAGAATATTGAAAAAATTGTACCAGAAGATGATGGTGAACCTTCATGGTATCATTATGCAATTATTCTTGGAGGTATAGTAGGGTTTTTTCTACTTTTAGTTTTTGCGTTTTCTTTTTATTATGATGATTCAAATATTGGGAATACTAGTTCTTATTATATATATGATTATATTGAAGGGAATGTTTCTTATAAAATACAATTTAATAGTCCTCCTTCAGATATTGAAAAGTTTGATTATGTAGTTGAGCCAGATAGATTAGATGTTTTAAATACTGTAACTTTTAAAATTTCTTTAATGAATTATACTGGGGATGATAATGCTCTTGTTGGACAGCCTTCTGCAAAACTTCTTAGTTTTTTGAAAAGAGTTTATCATTTTAACATTGAATTTGAAGATGTTGTATTTTATGAGGATTTTAATTGTGTGAATTCTACTAAGAGGGATAAAGTTATTACTTTTGATGTTAATGCTTCAAAGACTGGAGTTTTTTTTGATGAGACTAATGGTTGCGTAGAATTTTTAACTAATGATTCAAAGGAGATTCCTAATCTAGTTGATAAGTTTATTTATACTTTAATTCAAGAGGAGATTGAGTATGACACTAGATAAAGGCTTGTTGGATATAGTTTGTTGTCCTAATTGTAATTCGGATTTGAAGGTCAAATCTGAGTTAGTTATTTTTTGTTCTAAATGTAATTTAGAGTATCGTGAAAAGGAAGGAATTTTAGTTTTGATTTCTAAAGAATTGGAAGAAGAGCTCAGAAGTTGATTTCTTTTATAAATACTGTGTGCTTGAGATTGCTCCGCATCAAAATCTTTATAAAGGCATTTGCGTTATCTATACTTACGGGTGTAAGCAGGTCGAATGACAGCTTATGAACAACGACGACAGTAGTACAAAACTTTAGTAGCAATTATTTAAAAAATTGAATTCTCGTTGATCCTGCGAGAGATTTCTGCTAGAGGGGTTGGATTAAGCCATGTAAGTATGTTAGACTTGTTCTGACTGCGGAAGGCTGAGTAACACGTCACTAACCTGCCTTATAGTTTCTAATAATCTCGAGAAATTGAGTGTAAAAGTTATAGTTATCAAAAACTGGAATGTTTTGATAATGAATATAAGATGGGGTGGCGGCCGATTAGATTGTTGGTGAGGTAATGGCTCACCAAGTCTAAGATCGGTAGGGGTTGTGAGAGCAATGACCCCCAGAAGGACACTGAGATAAGGGTCCTAGCTCTAAGGAGTGCAGCAGGCGCGAAACCTCTACAATGCACGCAAGTGTGATAGGGCAACCCCTCGTGCTTACCGAAAGGTAGGCTTTTATTATGTGTAATGAGCATAACGAATAAGTGGTGGGCAAGACTGGTGCCAGCAGCCGCGGTAATACCAGCGCCACAAGTGGAGATCACTTTTATTGGGTCTAAAGTGTCCGTAGCTGGTTTGATAAGTCTCTTGTGAAATTTCTTTGGCTTAACCTAGAAACTGCAAGAGAAACTGTTTAACTTGAGACCGGGAGAGGTGTGAAGTATTGTTTGGGTAGCGGTAAAATGTTATAATCCTTACAGGACTAACTAATGCGAAGGCATCACACTAGAACGGATCTGACAGTGAGGGACGAGAGCTAGGGTAGCGAACCGGATTAGATACCCGGGTAGTCCTAGCCGTAAACGCTGCGGGTTACGCTTTGCTAAATCTATGAGATTTAGCAAGGGGGAAGCGAAGGCATTAAACCCGCCACCTGGGAAGTACAGCCGCAAGGCCGAAACTTAAAGGAATTGCCGGGGGAGTACTACAAGCGGTGCGGCGTGCGGTTTAATTAGACTGTACACTGAGAAACTTACCAGGGGCGACAGCACTATGAAGGTCAGATTAAAGGTTTTACCTAAGGCGCTGAGAGGTGCTGCATGGCCGCCGTCAGCTCGTGCTGTAAGGTGTCCTCTTAAGTGAGGAAACGAGCAAGACCTATGTTTATAATTGCTAACCAGGTTAACTGGAGCACATTATAGAGACTGCCTTGGAAACAAGGAGGAAGGTGTAGGCGACGGTAGGTCTGTATAGCCCGAATCTCCTGGGCTACACGCGCGCAACAATGGTTCAGACAATGAGTCGCCACTCCGAAAGGAGGAGCTAATCCCGAAACTGAATCTTAGTTTAGATCGAGGTTTGTAACTCAGCCTCGTGACATTGGAATCGCTAGTAATCGGACGTTATCAGCGTCCGGTGAATATGTCCATTCTCCTTGGACACACTGCCCGTCAAACCAACCAAGTAGGGTTGAGATGAGGTGCATCTTTTTGGGTGTATCAAATCTGAGCTCTGTGAGGGGGGTTAAGTCGTCACAAGGTATCCGTAGGGGAACCTGCGGATGGATCACCTCCTTTTTTTTAAAGAAAAGAATCCCGTTAAAATTCTTAAAATTTATATCAAACTTGAAATTTTTCTATGCATATTATTTAATGATTTACAAGATTTTAGTAGTCCTGTTTTTGATATGTCCTGATTTTAATTTGTAAAGTTTTATATATTTTCTATACCTAGTTATTTATATGGGTGGAAATGAAATAGGATTTAAAGAGATGAATGCAGATGAAATATATTCTATGTTTGAGAACATAGATTCTATGAAAATAGGAGAAAAAGTATATTTTAAATCATCAGGAGAAGTTGTTATAAATTCAAATATTGAATATAAAAGAATTTTTTTAGATGAAGATTTGAGTATTTTTCCTGGTTTTTCTAATTCAATGCAATTATCTAATTCTTATGGTTCTTTAATTAAGCTTGGAAAAAATTTTACAGAATTATTTAATAATTGTATAAATTTAGATAAAGGATTAGTATTGAGATTGTCTGAATCTGAGGTGGGAGTCATCAATGGTACTTCTTCTCAATCATTTAAAAGTCATTTTTATGAAACTGAATTAAGTTTAGAAGATAAGACTTCTTCAGGACATAAAATAAATATAAACTCTATGATTAAACCTAAATTTGAAATTTGTTCGAAAATATTTTTTCAAAAGTAATACATAAACTATATAAATTATATTTATTATGTTTTATTTATGGATTATGAAGTTGAAGTTAAATTTCAAAATAAAATTTTAAAAGGGATTTTGATTAATGAGGATAAGGAGTTTATAGTTTTAAAACTTTCTTCTGGCTATAATGCTAATTTGAAGAAAAAAGAAGTTGAAATTTTGTCTAAAAATAAAATTGAGAAGAAAGAGGTTTCTAAAAAAGAGAAATTAGACTCAAAAAAAGTTTTACCTAAGGTAACTATTTTGCATACTGGCGGGACTATTGCTTCAAAAGTTGATTATGTTACGGGTGCTGTAAGTTCTAAATTTACTGTAGATGAGCTTTTAGGTATTTTTCCAGAATTAAATTCTGTTGCTCAAATTGATGCAAAAATGATTGGTAATTTATTTTCTGAAGATATGAGATTTGCGCATTATAATTTAATTCTTAAAGAGATTAAGTTAGCAATTGAGAATAAATCTGAGGGAGTTATTATTTCTCATGGGACTGATACTCTACATTATTCTTCAGCTGCTTTACAGTATTCTTTGAAAAATTTGTCAATTCCAGTGATTTTAGTTGGAGCTCAGAGAAGTAGTGATAGGCCAAGTAGTGATGCTTATACTAATTTGAATGCAGCAGTGGATTTTATTTTAGAGAATTCCAAATTAGATTTAAAATATCAACGAGTTGGTGTTTGTATGCATGAGAAGATTTCAGATGATTCTTATTTAATTTTAGATGGTATTAATGTTAAGAAAATGCATTCAACTCGAAGAGATGCATTTAAACAGATTAATTATTTGCCTGTAGCAAGAATTAAATCTAAAAAAATAGAAATTATAAGGAAGGATTTGTTTGTTTTAAAGACTAAGGAAAATTTTAGCTATGTAGAATATAATACTAATTTGAAAATTGGTTTTTTTAAAGCGCATCCAAATTTATTTCCTGAGGAAATTGAAGCTTTGTCAATTTATGATGCTGTGATTATTGAAGGGACTGGACTTGGTCATTTGGCTGTTAATGAAGTTGATAAAGAAACTTTAATTCATAAAAAAAATCTAGAATCTTTGAAGAATTTATGTAAGAAAATAAATGTAATTGTTGGAGTTCAGACTGTTTACGGTGAGACTAATTTGAATGTTTATAGTTCTGGAAGATATATTAAAGAATCAGGAGTTTTAGGAAATCATATGAATTTGACTACTGAGAGTTTATTTTTGAGAGCTGCATATTGTTTATCACAAAAAGATAAATCTTTTAAAGATTCTTGGAATGAAAATTTAGAAGGTTTTGATGTTAGAAGTTTGGAGATAGATGATGAGTGAGAATAAAGGAGTTTTTAAGAATCTGATTTTAAGAAAGGAAGAAGAAGGTAATTTAAATATTGGATCTCGAACAAATGATGGTGGGATTCACATTTCAAAATATTCTATGGAGAAAATTAAAGGTTTAATTATTATGTTAGAAATACTTGATGGTAGTAAGAAAGTTGTTTATGAGATTTCTCAAGATGAGTATAAAGAAATTTTTGGAAAGAGATTAGGTTAGATTTATTATTTTTTAATTTCATTATTATAATTATTATTGTGCATTATTATTATTTTTAAAATACTTGAAGGTATGTTTTCAATAGGTAATTTATTGTAAGGAAAAAATTGAATTTTTTGACCTTCTTTTAATTCTATTTTAGAAATTTCTCCATCATAATTTCCATGAAGTAAATATCTGGAAACATTTCTGCTAGTAATTAAATCATGGTGAAATATCTTCAAGATTAATTCTAATCCAATTTCTTCTTTGATTTCTCTTTGTGCAGTTTTTACAAATGTTTCAATTTTGTTTGTTGGTCCATCTTCAGTTTCATAACCTCCAGAAAATATTGACCATTGTCCAGGAGACCAAATTCCAGGAATATTATCTCTTAAGTGAAGTAAATACTCTTTTTTTGAGTTTGTAATAACTATTCCTGTAGTATATCTTCTTTTCATATATTTTTCTTATATTTGTGGATTTAAAAAATTTTCTTCATTTTTGTCACTTTTTAGAGATAAATTTATAAGTTTAGATATAACTTCCTTTTTATGAGATTTTCTGATTTGATTGGTAAACATGAAGGGGCTAGTGTAGGGGTTATTGGTTCAGCTCCTTCTATAACTTCTTATGTTGACAGAATTAATTCGGAGTGTGATGTTGTTATTGCTTGTAATGGAGCAGTAAAATGCTTAGATCCCAAAAAAAATTTCGTAGATTATTTTGTATATTATGATTCTAGGTCTTCTTTAAGAGATTGGTTTTATAAGTCAGATTTATTTGTGAATAAAAATGGGGAAAAAGTTAAAAGAGTAATACCTACTTATATGTTACCTTTTGATTTAAGGGTATTGAAAGATGAAGGAAGTAGAAAAGATTTAGCTTCAAAATTGAATTTATTTAAAGATTCTCATTTTAAAGAAAGTGAGATTATTTATTTTAATCCTGATATTGATAATTTGGATATTAATGGGATTTCATTTAGAGTTTGTGATTTGAATATTGGTGCTATAAATAGACACGATGGTCCTTTATGTGGCAAATCTACTATTACTGGTGTTGGAACTCAACTTGCTTATAAGTTTGGGGCATCAAGAATTAATCTTTTTGGTTGTGAATTTTTTAATCCTTTGGGTAAGGAGAGGTATGGATATGATAATAGGAATGAGAGAGGTCAAATTACTACAGCACAAATTAGAAATATGGATTTGATTCTTGAAGAGATATCTGTTTCAGGAGTTGAGATTTTTTCATTTGGTTCTACTAAGTTAGAAGTTCCAAAAATTATTTATTGAATATATTTTTCTATTTTTTTAATATTTTACAATTGTTTGGAATGTATTTAGGTAGATCTTCTATGTGAGTTTTTAGTTGTTTTTTTATTTCTTTGTTTAGTGATTTGAGAGTTTGATTTCCAGGTTCTAATTTTATAAATCTGTTACATATTTTTTTGCATGTTTTTTCTGATCCTGAAAATAGTTCTTCATATTCTATTGTTTCATCATCTTCAGTTTTAATTGTATTTTTAATTACTCCTAGACAGATTCTTAATTGAATATTTTTTATAATATTTTTTTGACCATAGATCATAAATGCTCCTTTTGTCATATATTCACCACTTACAGCTTTTTTAGATACTTGTTCAGGATAGACCCAAAATGCATCTGCAGTTCCAAATCCTTTTTTCCATTGTGAAGAAAAACAACAAGTTATTTGAGCTGCTTCTTCTATTTCTTCTTTTGGAATTTTTAAAGAATTATAAATTTCGGTTTCATCATTAACTTTGTTATTTTTTGAAGAATCTTTCGCATTTTTGATTATACAAAATGGACTTCCTGAAGCTTGAGTGTGAATTACAATATCATCTTTTTCTAAGTGCTTTTTTATTAGAATTTCGTTTGTTCCTGAGTCTTTTCCTAATACACATAAAAATCCTGAAGTTGTTTTTGTATACCTGAATTTTTCATACCATTCTTTTTTCTTATGTGTTTGAATTTTTTCTTGTGTTTGTTTTTTTAGAATATAAGTTTCTTTTTTTTCTTCAAATTCATCTATTTCTTTTTGCGTTTTTTCAATAGTTTCATCTACTCCTGGAAGTTTAGATTTTAGTTTTTTTGATTTTTCAAAATAAAGGTTTGCATTATCATTCACACTTTTATTTAATGATAGTCTAATTTCCATGCTCAAAAATCACCTTAGTCAATTTTAAGAAATTATAAATTTCTAAGTTGTTTGAGAAAAAGTTTTTCAAAATTTTGTCACAAAAAATTTTTCTTAAAAAAAATATTTTTTCCATATATAATTTTTAAAAGAAGTGTAAATTTATAAATTAATCTATGTTTGCAGGTCTTTCAAGTAGTTTTTTCTCGAAATGTTTATATATAATGAAGTATTACTTAATATAATGGCGAAAAGTAATTCAGTTTCCCTTCCTTCCGGTCAAGGTGGTTTGATTGGAGGAGTTGCAAGTTCTTATAAGACCAAATTTGATTTTGGGCCAAAGTTTGTAGTTTATTTTTCTATTGCAGTTGTGATTTTTGTGTGGGTTTTATTTAATACTTAAAGATGGTTGAATTAATATTAGATAATAAATTTAGGCAATTGTATGTTCGAGGTAACCAAAAATGATTCCTGGAGTTGATCCAAGGCAGTTGAAGAGTATGATGAGACAGATGGGTATGTCTCAAGTAGATTTGGATACTGTTGAAGTAATTATTAAGACTACTGATAAAGTTTTAGTTTTTAAGAATCCAAGTGTTCAAAAAGTTATTATGAAGGGTCAGACTACATTTCAAATTGCTGGAGCTTATTCTGAGGATGAGACTAAAGCTGAAATTGTAATTTCTGAGGAAGATATTAAAATGGTTAGTGAACAAGCAAGTGTTAGCTTGGATGTTGCAAAGGAGACTTTGAAGCAAGTGGAAGGAGATATTGCTGAGGCAATTGTTAAATTAAGCGAATAAGGATGGAACAAATAGTTGGAAATTATAGGGATTTAAAAAGACACTTGAACTCAATTGAGCACATGATTTATGTATCATGTAAATTCACTAGAACTACAGAGATGTTAAGAAAAGTTATGGAAACAGTTGTTTATGGTTATGAACAATTTTTTGGAGTAGCTTATCAAATGTTTTCTGAAGGTGGCGATTTTGAGCATACAGTACATGATAGAATTCAAATTTTAAAGGATGGTTTTTTGAGTAAGGGAAATAGTTTGGATTTATCCGATTATTTTTTACTTAAGAGATTACTTCTTTCTGATTTTGAAGGTATTGGAGAATATAGGAAGAATTTATGTATGGTTTCATATGTTGATGGTGAAGAATATGTAATTAATATGGCAAAACTTTTAGATTTTTATGCAAATTTAAAACAAGTTGTAGCAGGACTTTCAAATGTTGATGAGTTCGCTTTATAATTATTTTAACTATTTTGTAGTTATAATTTTATATAAAATAAATAATATAGTAAATAGAATATGGGTAAACTTATTGTAATTTCTTCGGGTAAAGGAGGAGTAGGAAAAACAACAACTAGTGTTAATTTAGCTTCGGCTTTAGCAAAACACGGAAAAAATGTTATTTTGGTGGATGGTAATTTAACTACCCCAAATATTGGTCTTCATTTAGGTTTAACTAAATTCCCGATCACTTTAAATGATGTTTTAAAAGGAGAGGCAGGACTTACTGATGCAGTTTATTTACATCCTTTAGGATTTAAATTAGTTCCAGGTAGTTTGAATATTAGAAGTTTTTCTGAAGTTAATTCTAGAAAGCTAAAGAAGATTTTTGATGATTTAAAAGAGATGTCTGAATATGTTATCGTTGATAGTGCAGCAGGACTTGGAAATGAGTCACTTTCTGTTTTGAAAAATGCAGATGAGATTATTATTGTGACTAATCCTGAATTGCCTGCAGTAACTGATGCTTTTAAGATTGTAACTCTTGCAAAAGAAATTGGAATTCCTGTTAAGGGGATTGTTTTAAATAAAGTTAGGAAGGATAATTTTGATTTAGGATTTAGAGCAATTGAGGGTTTACTTGAGACTCCAATTACAACAGTTATTGAAGATGATAAAAATATGAGAATGGCCTTATATAAAAAGAAGCCACTGGTTCATGTGAAACCTAATTCAAAGACTGCGCAACAATATCACCATTTGGCAAAAAGAGTTCATTCAGGTCAATATAGAAGAAGAATTGATGAACTTGAGAGAGAGAATACATTTTTAAAATCTGTTCTGAAAAGTTTCGGATTCAGATAATTTTTTATTTTATTTGTTTTTTCACATATTTTTAACAAAATTATATAAATTATATAGTTTTTATTTTTTTAAGATGCGAGTACAATTTTTTTAAAAATTTGTTCGGTACTTTTTTTATATAAAAATGTTTAATAAGATTAAAGGTAAGTTGAAGAGTATTTTTGAAACTCATGAAGAGATTATTGATGAGAGTGAAGGTGAAGAAACGGTTGTTGAAGAAGAAGTAATAATAAAGAAGAAAGAAAAACCTAAGAAAGAGAAGAAAAAGGAAGAACTTGAAGTTGAAGAAAAAATAATTGAAGAAGTTTTAGAAGAAACTCCGTGTGAGAAAGAAGAAGAAACTAAAGCTTCAAAAGGTTTTTTTTCAAAAGTTTTTGGTAAGTCTAAGGAAGAAAAAGATGAAGAGGAGTTAGAAGAACTTCAAGATGAGATGCTTGAAGGAGCTCCAGAAGAAGAAAAGAAAGCGATTAAAGAAAAAACTGAATTAGAAGGTACTTCAAAAAATAAAAAAGAACTTGATAAGGCAATTGAAAAAGAAGAGCAAGTAGAAAAAAAAGAACTTGTGAAAGCTGTCGAGGAAGAAAAAGATGAAGAAATTGTTGAACCTAAAGTTTCAGAAGGTGTATTTTCGAAAACTTTTAAGAAATTAAAAGCTAAGAAAGTTACTGGTGATGATTTTTTAAAAATATGGACTGAATTGGAGATGTTTTTACTTGAGATTAATATTGCATATGAAATTGTTCAAAGTATTGAGACTAGATTAAAGAAGACTTTAATTGATAATTCTTATGATAGATTTAAGCTTTCTAAAGTTATTAGAGAGGTTTTAATTGATGAAGTTGAGAAAGTCTTGATTTCAAGAGAAGGTGATTTTTTGAGTCAAATTAAGAAACTTAATAGGAATGGTGAGATTGCTAAAATTTTAGTTTTGGGAGTTAATGGTACTGGAAAAACTACAAGTATTGCAAAGATTGTTAATTTATTTCAAAAGAATGATTTGAGTGTTGTTGTTGCTGCTGCGGATACTTTTAGGGCTGCTGCAATTGAACAATTAGGAGAACATGCTAAGAGATTAAATTTTAAATTGGTCCAACATAAAGGAGGTAGCGATCCTGCAGCAGTTGCATTTGATGCTATTGAACATGCTAATGCTAAAAAATTAAATGTTGTTTTAATTGATACTGCTGGAAGAATGCCAAATAATTCTAATTTGATGCTTGAACTTGAAAAAATTAAGAGAGTGAGTTCTGCGCAACTTAGCGTTTTTGTTGGAGATAGTGTTTCGGGGAATGATTTGATTGATCAAATTGAACTTTTTGATAAGATTGTTGGAATTGATGGGATGATTTTAACAAAGACTGATACTGATGAGAGACCAGGGTCTATTGTCACAGCTGCTTATTCTATAGATAAACCAATTTATTATTTGGGAATAGGACAGGGTTATGATGATTTGGTAAAGTTTGATGCGAAAATCGTTGCTGAGAAATTATTTGAAATTGATGATGAGGATTGATTTTTTATAATTTCAATTAAATTAGCTTTATAAATTCTAAATTCCATACGAAGTTATGAGGTCTTATACATTTCCGAAATTTTTTTGTTCGTCTAGTTCTAATATAGATGATATTCTTTTTAAGATTTCTATATGTCCTTTAGTTATTGATAAAAATTATTGTCATATTTGTGAGATTACAAAATTAAGAAAAATGCCTAATGAGAAAAGGTTTCAATATATACTTGATATGTCTGAGTCAAAAAAATTAAATTTGGTTACTAAGCATTTTAAGTGTGATAGAAAATCGTGTATAAAAAATATTAAATTATTATTAATTTAATCCTAAATCGAAATCTTCATCTAAGGACAATTCTTCGTCTAGTGCATCAAGTTCTGCTAATTCTGCTTCAAGTTGATCTAAACTCTCATCATTTAATTCTACATTAGCATTTTCAACTTGATTATTTGTATTCTCATCAGTAACAATGTTATTCTCAGTTACATCTTGAGTTTTTGAACATCCTGCAAATAATAATAATGTTAATGTTAGTAATATCATAATTGTATTTTTTAGTTTCATTCTTCTTCTACCTCTTCAGGAGTTTGATTTCCTAATTTTTTCATAATTTCTCTAATTTGTTTATGCGCTTCTCTTAGTTCTTCATTTGTCTTTTTGATTAATTCATTAGCATTTCTTAGAGCTTTATCAAATTCTTTAGCATCAGATACATCTTCAAAATTATTTTTTGCTTCTTCTAGTTTAGTATTAGCGTTTTTATTTTTCTCTTGTAATTGTGCTAATAATTTTTCTAGTTCTGCTGTATCTTCTCCTTGTTCGTTTAAATTTTCGATTTTAGTTTCTAGTTTATTGGTGAAACCATTAATCGTATTTGCAGCTTTATTTGATTTTTCCCAAAGATATTTTCCTGCATTCTTTTTAATAACTAGTTGTGTTTTTGCCCATTCATTTTTAACTTCAATTCCAGCATTTCTTAATTCAATAAGAGTTTGAGCTTCATTAATTTGAGTTTTTAATCCATTTTCTAGTTCATCAATCTTTTTATCGATTTCAGTAATTGCTTCTTCTTTATTTTCTAAATCGGATTCAGCAATTCTTTCTTTTAAATTTTCTAAGTGGGATACTAATCTTTCAAGAGCTTTATTTGTAAATTCTTTTGCTTTTTCAATGTCTTTTGCAAGTTTTTCAGGATTATTTATGTTTGCAATAAGACTTTTTCTAATGTCTACAAAATCATTTTTAGCTTTTTCGTATTCATCTTTAGCATTAGTGTATCTTTCTTGAGCTTCTCTGTAATTTTCTTTTTTCTCTTGATAGTTTTCTCTTAATGCTTCAGCTCTTTCTTTAGCTTCTTCTTTTATTCTTTCCTGTTCTTCAATTTGTTCAGGTCTTAGAAGAGGTAAATCTCTTGTTTCTCTAACTTCAGGACTTGGCATTTCGTCTTCTACTTCGTCTTCTAAATCTTCTTCTAAAATTGGGTTTTCAACAATTTTAGTTATAATGTTTGTATCATTGATAGTTTCATTTTCAGCAAAAACTGACCCTAAAACTCCACCAAATAATAGGAATATCATTAATAATATTTTTAGTATGTTTTTCATTTTTGATTAATAGAAGCAATTATTTTCAACTTCTTATTTATATTTTTGTTAAAAGCGTATATAAAGGTTTGTTAGTACTTCAAGTATGGCATTTTATAAGTAAAATTTCAAGATATAGTAGGGTATTGCTCCAAAAAATATTCCTACAAAAATATCTTTGAGGTAATGTTTCTTAAAGTAGATTCTTGAATAGAGTATTAAAATTGTAATTATTGAAAAAAATAATGAGAAGTATAAATCTTTATTGAAATAGTTTATTAAGAATAATAATAGGAATGATGTTCTTGCAGTGTGCAGAGAAGGAAATGATGCTGCAGAGATTTTTTCAAATATATTTGTATATTTTTTTGCTTTTGGTCTTTCTTTAAACATTAATATTCTAAATGGAATTGCAAAAATTTTAATTAGAAAATATCCAAGAATTAGAAATGTAAATTCTGTGTATTGTTTTGTTAGTAGAAATAAGATTATTACTATTCCATGAAATTGGTATGATCCTAGCGGACCTAGTTCATTTAGAGTATTTTCGAATATATTTTTTATCATTGAATTTAAATTTATCATAATTAGTTTGGACGAGGAATATTTATAAAGTTTTTTTATTACTATTTATTATATGAATAAAAAAAAGTATATCCTTTTTGATATGGACGGAGTTTTAATTGATTCTATGAAGTGTCATGTAGGTGCTTGGAAAAAAGCATTATCAGAATTTGGAATAAATGTTTCAGATGATGACTTATTTCATCTAGGAGGAGTTTCCTTTGTTGATACTGTAAGTATATTGTCAAAAAAATATAATAAAAATTTTAGTGATTTAGAATTACTAAAAATTAAAAAGTCTAAAATTGCTCATTTTAATCGAGATTATCATGTAAGTGTTTTTGATGGAGTTTTTGAAAATTTAAATAAGTTAAAAACTAGAGGTGTTAAGATGTGTATTGTTTCTGGAGCAATTAGACAAGTAGTAGATAGAGTGGTGCTTGAAAATTTTAAGGATATGTTTGATTTTCTTATTTCTGCCGATGATGTAACCCAGGGGAAACCAAATCCTGAACCTTATTTGATGGCGCAAAAAAAATTTAAAGCTCAAGGAGAGGAATGTGTAATTATTGAGGATGCTCCTTCTGGAATCTTGGCTGGGAATAGAGCAGGGATTGATGTTTTTGCTTTAACTACAACTTTAAAGAAGAAAGAATTGACTAATGCAAATAAAATATTTGAGAGTCATAAAGATTTGTTTGATTATATTCTAAAATTCTAACCACACTATTTATAAATATCTGTATATTTATTTTTTCTAGATTTATCTCTTATGTTGAGATTTTATTAAAAAATGGCTTACTTAAGACAACCAATTATTTCAATTCTGGGGCATGTTGATCATGGGAAGACTTCTCTTTTAGATTATATTAGAAATTCTAAAATGATTGCAAAAGAAGCAGGTGGTATTACTCAGCATATTGGTGCAACTGAAGTTCCAAAAGAAGATGTTTTAAAAATTGTTAAAGGAGTTTTACCAAAAGAAGCTGTAAAAATTCCTGGTCTTTTATTTATTGATACTCCTGGCCATAAAGCATTTACTTCACTTAGAAAAAGAGGAGGTTCTATTTCAGATATTGGAATTTTAATTGTAGATATTAATGAAGGTTTTATGCCTCAAACTATTGAAGCAATTGAGATTTTAAAATCAATGAAAACTCCATTTATTGTTGCTGCAAATAAGTTGGATAATATTCCTGGATTTCAGAGTGATTCTAAGAAAAAACTTATTGAAAATATTGAGTCTCAAAGACAAGAAGTTATTTATAGGGTTGAAGAAAAAGTTTATGAAATTGTAGGAAAGATTTCAGAGTATGGATATGAGTGTGATAGATTTGATAGGGTGGATGATTTTACAAAAAAAATTGCAATTGTTCCAATTTCTGCAAAATCAGGTGAAGGAGTTACTGAACTTTTGACAACTTTAGTTGGTCTTACTCAAAAGTATATGGAGAAAAAACTTACTATTGAGAATGAGGAGATGTCTAAAGGAGTTATTTTAGAAGTTAAGGATTATGTTGGTTTGGGTAAAACTATTGATGTTATTTTATATGATGGTGTTGCAAAAGTCGACGATATTGTTTTAGTCCTTGATATTGATTGTGTTCAAAGATCTAGACTTAAATCTATTTTAAAACCTGGAGAATTAAAGGAGATTAGAGATAGTTCTACAAAATTTAAAGCTGTAAAAGAGGTTCATGCAGCTGCAGGAATTAAATTTGCCTGTCCAGAATTTAATGATATTAAAGCTGGAATGCCTATTATTACATTGAGAAAGAATGCAAAAGCAGAAATTGTTGAAAAATATATCTTAGAACTTGAGGCTGAGCAGGCTGAGATTACAATTAGTAGTGAGGATGAAGGAGTTTTGGTTAAAGCTGATACACTTGGAAGTTTGGAGGCTTTATCTAATATTTTGGCTGAACATGAAATTCCAATTAGAAAAGCGCAAATAGGCAAAATTAGTAAAAAAGATATTATTGATGTTGGTTCTGATGTTGAAAGATCTCCTAAGAATGCTCTTTTACTTAATTTTTCTCAAAAAATTGATGATGAGTTACATATTATGGCTAAAGAGTATAAGGTAGATATTATTTCAAATGATATTATATATAAATTAGTTGAAGATTCTGTTGAGTGGATGAAGAAGAAAGAGAAAGAAATTAATAGATTAAAACTTGAAAATTTAATAATGCCTTTTAAAATTAAAATCTTGAATAATTGTATATTTAGAACATCTTCTCCTGCAATTGTGGGTATTGAGGTAATGGGTGGAACTTTAAAATCGGGAGTTACTTTGGTTACAGATTATGGAAAGAAAGTAGGTAAGATTAAAGGAATTAAAGATAAAGAAGAAAATTTAAAATCTTTAGCTTTTGGTAAGAGTGCTGCTGTATCTATGGACGATTTAGTTATTGGAAGACATGCTCAGGAAGATTCAGTATTGTATTCTTTTATGGGAGAAGGAAACTTTAGGAATCTAAAAAAAAGTGCTGATTTATTATCTTCTGATGAGAAGAGTGCAATGAGAGAACTTGCAGAAGTTATGAGAAAAGAGAATAGTCTTTGGGGAATGTGAAGTTTTAATTTTTTTTAATTAAATTCTTTGATTATTTTTTCTTTAATTTCTTCTGGCAGGAGTGGGATATTTTTCAAGTTATTTAATTCTATCCATTCTAAATAATATTTATTGTTTGTATCATTGTGTCTTTCTAGTTCTTCTCCTGATAGTTTTGGAATTCCTTCAAACGATTTAGCAAAGAAATAATGATGAGCTCCAATTTCATCATTAGAATTCCATAAAAATTTATCTATTGTTAAATCTAGAGTTGTTTCTTCTTTTATTTCCCTAATTACAGTTTCTTCTGGTGTTTCTCCTTTTTCAATTGTGCCTCCAGGAATTGCATAAAATTCTTTTCCAAATTTAAATCTATGAAATAAAAGGATTTTATTATCTTTTATAATTATCATTCTAGAAGTTTTTTTCATATAAAATTTATTCTTCCAAATCTTTATAAAGTTTCTTTTTTAATTTTTTATTATGTTAAATTCTGAGCAAAAAAATGCAGTTAAAATTATAGATAAACCTCTTGTAGTTATTGCTGGACCTGGTACTGGCAAAACTCACATGATTACTGAGAAAATTAATTTTTTGCTTGAAGAAAAAAAATACTCCGAAGATGAAATCCTTCCGATTACTTTTACTAAAAAAGCTGCTGCTGAAATGTCTGAGAGGGTTGAGATTAAAACTAGTAGACCTTTTTTTGCAAAAACATTTCATGAGTTTGCACTTGAAATTATTGATACTTATCAGAATCAAATTTCTATGATTGATAAAGACTTTAGTTTGATTGATGAGACTAATCAACTTTTATTTTTTTTAGATAATTTGAAAGATATGAAATTTACTTCATTTGAGATGAAGAATAATTATGTTCAAATTGCACATGAAATTGTTGGAACAATTTCTAAACTTAAAGATTTTGGTTACTCTTTAGAAGATTTAGTTAAATTAAAAGTTGAAGATATTAATTTGAAATCGGATTTGATTCAAGCTTATTCAAAATATGAATTGTATAAACGAGAGAATAATTATCTGGATTTTGGAGATTTACTTTTGTATGTTTTTGATTTACTAAAAAATAATTTAGAAGTTCGAGATGAGATTAAGAACAAATATAAATATATTTTAGTTGATGAGTTTCAAGATACTAATAAGATTCAATTAGATATCATTAAACTTATTTCTGGAGAAAATATTACTATTGTTGGTGATCAAAAACAGAGCATATATTCTTTTCGTGGAGCAAATTTTTCAAATTTAGGAGATTTTAAAGCGCATTATAAAAATTATGAAGAGGTTTTTTTACATAAGAATTATAGGTCTTCTAAGAGTGTTTTAAATAATATTAATAAATTAGTTTTAGATATTGCTTCAAATGATGAAGTTCTAGAAAATGTTTTTGAAGAGAAAGGGGAGGTCTCTTTAATTGAAGCATCAAATTCTAATTCTCAAGATTCATTTATTGCTCAGAGAATTTCAAATATTTTAGAAAAAGAACCTGAAGCAAAAATTGGAGTTTTGTTTAGGAGGAAATTTGAACTTACAAATACTGCAAAATTCTTGAAAAATTTAGGGATTAGTTTTAATGCGAATGAGGCGATTAATTTTTTTGAACAAGATATTATTAAAGATGTTTTGAATAAATTAAAAATTATTGAAAATCCTCGAGGTTGTACTTCAGAGTATTTTAAATTTTTATCTGATTGCTTTGTTTCATATGAGAATGTTAGAAAAATTATGAGAAAAAGTTCTTTTAATGAAAAATCAATTTTTAAGACTTTAATGAATTTGAAAGAATCAGATGATTATGGTATAGATTTTGAAGTGTTGAAAAAGATTTATTCTGATTTAGATTTTTTAATAAAGTTTAAAGATTCTAAAAGGGAACTTGATGATTTATTAAGGGAGACAATTTTTAAATTTGGAAATTTTCAAAGAGCATTTTTAGGAAATAATTTTGAGGGAGTTTCTGCACTTAATAATTTTGTTAAGTTTGCAAGAGATTATATTAAAGTTTATAGAAATTCGAATTTGTCTAGTTTTTTGAAAGTGTGTGAGAACTCGAAGAGGCTTGATATTAAATTTGAACAGAAATCTGGCAGTAAAGTTGAACTTTTGACATTGCATTCGTCTAAAGGAAAAGAGTTTGATTATGTGATTATGCCTAATTTGAATGAGAGAAAATTCCCTTCTAATTTCATGAAATCTAAGTTTGATATTTTGGGTGTTGAAGATAAAAAATCATTTGTTGAAGAAGAGAATAGATTGTTTTTTGTTGGGATTACAAGGTCTAGAAAAGAACTTGATTTGGTTTATGTGAGAAGGTTTGTAGATAATAAACTTGATTCTAAACCTTCAAATTTTTTAGAAGTTTTAGGGTTAAATGTTGAAAAGTATGATGTTGAATTTGATGAATTAAAACTTGATTTTAAAGAAGATATTAAAGTTAAAATGATTGATAAAATAACTTCACATTTGATTTCAGAGAATTTTGATTTGGCAAAATCTGATATGGAAAAATTAAAACTTATGTATGCGAAAAAAGATTTGAATTATTTTTTTAATAAAGATGAATTAGATTTTACAAGAATTGAAAAAAAAGATCCTTTTTATGATGTTGATGTAGATTTTTCTTCTCATGTTTATTCTGTTTCTCAAATTAAAACCTATCAGTCTTGTCCTAAAAAGTATTTATACCAGTATGTTTATAGAGTTCCTGGAGAGTCTAAACATTATTTTGATTTTGGAACTTCAGTTCATAGTGTTTTAGAGGAATTTGTTTTTGATATAAGAAAATTTTCTTCTGAGATTTGTTATGGGAGGGCTGCTGCTATGCTTAAAGAGAAATGGATTTCAAAAGGTTATGCTTCTGCAGACCAGGAGAAAGAGTATTTTCAAAAAGGATTAGAAGTAATTAAGAAATTTATTTTTAAGGAGAAACTTTTTTCTGAAGATGAGACTAGAGAAGTTATAGGAATTGAAGATAAATTTGTGATTAATCTTGAAGGTAAAAAGATTTTAGGATTTATTGATAGAGTTGATAAAGTTGGAGATAATTTTGTGATTATAGATTATAAAACTTCTAATAGTATGGAGACAAAAATGCAGTTAAAAAAGAACATTCAACTTTTTGTTTATGCACTTGCAATTGAACATTTGAGAGGCAAACTTCCAAGTAAAGTTGGACTCTGGTATTTGATTCATGATGAACTTGTTGAGGTTGAAGTTTCAGAGATTGATTTTGATAAAATGAAGGCAGAAGTTTTGGATGCGATTAGTAATATTGAGAAAAAAGTATTTTTACCTACTCCTTCTTTTTTTAATTGTACTTATTGTGATTTTAATGAAATCTGTTTAGATTCTAAAAAGTGATTCTTTTAAGTAGTTACAAATGTATATATATAATTTATTAGGGATTTGACTATGATTAGAAAGCTTTTTATTTTGTTTATCATGCTAAGTATGGTGTCGTTTTCTTCTTTTTCTGCTGGAGAGAGCGTTACCTGTGAATATAAGCCGAGTTGTTTGACAGGAGAAGTTAAAATTTTTCATGTGAATGATTTTTTTAAAGACTTAAGTGGTGTTGAAGCCTTGAGTTCAAATGTTGCAACTTATAATTATGGAGGGTATTATAATGAAGTACTTTGTTGTGGTTCTGATTTTGGAAATTTGAGTTATAGTGTTGAAGATGTTACTTCATCTTGTCCTGATGGTGGAGTTGATGTATTGTATTATGCTTCAGAGTTTAATTCTCGTGTTGGTATTGCTCCTTCAAGGTTTTTGATTTCTGCTGTTTCTTCTAATCCGTCTTTGCAGTATTATACTAAAAAATTATGTGTAGATGTTCCAGACCAATTTTCTACATTTGATATAGTAGCTAGTAATTATGATTACTCAAGGGCACTTTATACTTGTATGTTCAAAATTAGTGATATTGAAAATGGAGTAGTTAGTTCTTGTGATGCTACTTTTGATGGTACAAATCAATATGAATATACTGTATGGGGAAGAATGTTTGAGAGTCTTGCATCTCTTGAATGTAATTTGGATTGTACTAGTAAACTTGATGGGAGAGTTTATTCTTTATGCTCTCAAAAGGTAAATACTTGTAGAAATGTTCCTCTTAGTTGTGATGGTGCTATTTTGGAAAGTTGGGTTGTAGATATTCTGGATCCTAGTAGAGAAGTTCAATGTAGTCCTACTTGGGATAATTATCGAAGTAAAATGTTTACAGATGATAAAATTGTTGTTGAGAGTGCAGAAGGTGAGTGTGAGAATTTGATTGCGCAAAAGTATACAGTTTTTTTAAATAATGAGCCAGTAACTATGAAAATCTACGTATGTAGTGATAATGATTGATATGAAAGATGGAAAAGAGAAATAATTTAAATAAAAAATGTCAAGCAATTTCGACAGATATTTTAGTTGTGATTGTTGTAGTGCTTTTTGGGGCTTTGTTTTTAGTTGCAACAAAGGTTAATAATACTTCTGATGTTGATGTTGATGCTTTATATGCTGAAGCTTCAGTATATTCTAATGCAATTGTTGATGAATTTAAAAATACTGAAATTATTGATGAGGAGAATAATATTCAAGTTGAAAATTTATTACAAATAGATATTGAACAATTACGAGAAGAATTAAATATTAGAGATGATTTTTGTATTGTTTTTGAAAAGGATGGTAATTTGGTAAAGATAGACTCAGATTCTAATGTTACTGGGGTTGGTTCAAGTAGTATTATTGTTAATGATGTTCCATGTGTTTCAAGTTGATTTTAATTAGGAAAAAGAGTGGTCAAATATTTATGTTTGATTTGATTTTATCTTTTATTGTTTTAATTTTAAGTGTTAGTTTGATTTATAATTATTATTTAAATGTTGATATTGGAGATGATGTTTATGAACTTAATAAAAATATTTTAGATGGATTTACAAATACTAAGATTAATTCTTTGAATAATAAAGAAATAAGAGATATGTTTATTGCAGGAGAGATAAAAAACATTGAGAATACTGTGGCGCAACAAGTAGCAGAATTTTATTATATTAATGATATGGTTTTGGCTAGTGATTTGACACAAGTTTTTGTTGAGGATTATTTGGATAAACAAATGAATTTTAATTTAACTATTGAAGAGGAAGATAGTGGAGTTGTGGATGTTTTGTTTGTAAAGTTGAATCGTCCTCAAATAGAATATGATGATAGTTCAGTTGTGTCTTCTAGACAGAGGATTATTTTTGGTTTTAATAATTCGCAAGTTTATGGGCCATATATATTTAAAACAATTATTTGGAAATGATAAGAAAAAATATTTTGAGGAATAGTAAAAAAGCATTTGCTTTTACATTTTTAGCATTTTTTTTGTCTGTTGTTGTCTTTTCTTTTGTTGCAATTAATATGAATAAAAGTGATTTTACAAAAGATAATGAATTTAAAGATGCAAGAATTTCTTACATTGATGATGAAATAAAATATTTTAAGAATAGTTATGTTAATTCAATTTTATCATATTCATTATTTAGTTCTTTTGATATTTTCACAAATTATTCTAGAATTGATACTAATTATTTGAAATATTCGAATAATTATTCTAAATTTCAGGAGTTTGTTGTTGAAGGTATGATTAATGGTTCTTTTGATTCTGAGGCTCAAGGTAGTCTTGAAAATAAGACTATTAATTATTTTATGGATGAATTTTCTGCAAATTTTTATGATGCGTATAAAGGAAATTTTAGTTTTAGAGTGTTGGATCTTTATTTGTTTGAAGATAAACCTTATTATGTTTCTGCGCAGATGTTGGTTGAATATAATATTACTACTATAGATAATATTTCTAATTGGAATTTTGAAGATAAGTTTGTTGTATCGATTCCTATTGATTCTTTATATGATCCTGAGTTTGTATTACTTGATGACCTTAATGTTACAATTAGGCCTTCTGAGAGGTATTTATCGGAAAGTAATTGGACTCATGATATGCTTAAGGAAGTTTTAACTGAGAATTATTCTCTCGTTTTTTATGAGCCAACTTATAAGTATACTTTGGGTGGTAGTTATTTGTCTAGGTTTATGAATGTTTCAGTTAATTCTTATGAGGATGTTTTAGGTTTTTGGAGTTTTGATTATGATGAAGAGAATTTTGGAGTTGTTGATTCTTCGATTTATTCTCCTTTGGCAAATCATTATGGGAATTCTAGAATGCTTATGAGTTTTGATTCTGTAAGTTTGATTGGTAATGAAGTTTTAGATTTGAGTGCGTATAAGAATAATGGGACTATTTTTAATGGAGTGAATTGTTCTGTTGTTGGGATTAGAGGTAATGGTTGTTTGTTTGATGGTATTGATGATTATATTGAAATTCTCGACAATGAATCTTTAAATTTCACTAATTCTAGTTTTTCTATTTCTGTATGGGTTGATTTTAATGAGAGTTTTTCGATAGGAGATCATGAAAATATTATTTCTAAATCTGAAGCTTTTATTTTGAGGAGAAGTGAGGATATAGACTCTAATAGTACTGATTTTTTTATATGGGATGGAGTAGATTATGAACCTAGACTTAGTATTGAAAATTTAGATAGTGGTTTGAATCATATTGTAGCAGTTTATAATTTGGAGATTATGAGTTTGTATGTTAATGGAATTAAAAAAAATACTAGTGTTAGGGGAAATTATAATGTTAGTTCAAGTTTTCCTTTGTATATTGGTTCTTTGGGCGCAGGTGGAAATTTTTTGAATGGAACAATTGATGAGGTTGGGATTTACTCCAAAGAGCTTACAGATAATGAAATTGCAGATTTATATAGGGAGAAGAAAGCATTATATGTAGATTATAAAGATTCATTGCATGGTAGAGGAATTGAATTTGATGGAGTTGATGATTATGTTGAGATTATTAATTCTTCGGATAAATTTCAGTTTGGTATTGATGATTTTTCATTATGTGCATGGTTTAAACCAAATTTTGAAGGACAATTAAATTTGTATCAACAAATTATTGTAAAAAGAAATAGTTCTATTATTAATGGTAATTTTGAATTTGAGCTCGAGAATTCTTCTAAAAAATTAAAATATTTGATAACTGATTCATTTAATTATTCAACTACAATTTTGGAATCTTATGAGTGGTATTATTCTTGTGTGGTGAGGGAAGCGAAAATTAGTAAATTATTTGTCAATGGTTATTTGGAATCTACAAATATTTCTTTTGGAAGTGTTTCTTCAAGTTCGAACCTTTTTTTTGGTATGGATCCACATATGAATTTAGGGGCTGGAGGACAATTTTTTAAAGGTATAATTGATGAAGTTAAGATTTATAATCGAACTTTAACTGATGAAGAGATTCAAAGGAATTATTTTAATTATGCTGAATTTGGTAAGGGCTGTTGCAATTATATTACTTTAATTAATCCTAATACTATGAATTATAATAATGCTGCATATGATGGGAATCATTCATATTCTTCTAAATTTTTTTATGATATCTTTAAAAGGTCTAAATCTTTGCCTGAAGTTGCACTGTATAATATTACAAATATTACTTCTAGTGTAACTACTGACAATTATTATAATTTGGTCTTAGATAAGTGTTTAGCGGATGCTTATTCGATTTTTGGTTATCAAGAAGATGACGAAAATATTACTACTAATCTTATTAATATTAATACTTTACAAGTAGGAACTAATGATTGTTCAAGTCTTATTAGGCTTGGTTATTATTAATTGAGTTACTTTTTAGTGGTTAGTAAAGTATATATTCTATTTTGATGATTTTTTTATAAAATGGATAATAGTTTTGACGAGTATTTCGTTCAGGAAAAAACTGGGATAGATAGACTTTTGGATTTTTTAGTCTTTTTAGCAGTTTTTGCAGTAACAATCTTTTTGTTACTTGAGATTTTTAGTGAGACTGGAAAGACATCAATTGATTTTGATAGTTTATCAGGAATTTATTTTTATGTTAACATTGTCGTTTTCATAATTTTCTTTGCAGATTTAATTAGATTGTGGATTGAATCTAATGGTCCTAAAGATTTTTTCATGCATAATTGGCTTGATGTTTTAGCAACTATTCCTTTTGGTTTAATTGCAAATGGTTTGGTTACTTTTGAAGTTTTGAAACTTGCAAGACTTACAAAACTTTTAAGAGTTCAAAAGATTTCAAGAATATCTAAGATCTCAAAAGAGTTTAAAGCTGCATCCCATCTTAAGAAAGAAGGGGATGAATATAGAAGAAAACATAGATTATAATTATTTTTTATTTTTTTGATATTTTTTGAGCTATTGTTAGACAGTTCTCACAAAGTCAATGAATTTTCAATTCCTAAGCTGTTCAATAATTTATAAAATAAATTTTTGGTATCGTATGAATGTTTCATTCATAGATGTTGTAAACCTTTGGGGTTTACAAAGTTTTATATATTAGTTTTATTAATTTTTATTATGACAAAGCAATCTTATTCTTCTGATTTTGATCAACATGATCCTAAAAGGTTTCGAGAAACTTTAGGAACTTTTGGAACAACTACAGTTCCTGGTCAGAATCAACTCTCAGAACTTCAAACAAAGATTAGGCAAGGTGTTAAACATGTCGAGCTTCATTTGAATAGGAGTGGTAAGGGTGAGTTTAATGCTAATGATGTTCCTGATAAGTATGGTTTTGAACATAGAAGAACAATTATGCAGCTTGCGAAATTAAATAATCAATCTCTTAGTGTACATAGTTCTGTTGATGTTACTTCTTTTGCTGGAATGGGTAGAGAAGGTTATGATGCAGCTTCGAGATGGGATTCAATTAAAGAGATGGATGAGACTATGAAGTTTGCAGCAGAGACTACTAAGGGTGGTGCTGTTGTTATGCATTTACAAGGAGAATCTCATAATCAGACTTCAAGAACGCAATTAACTTTAACGGATAGGTACAAACAATGGCTTATTGATAATAAAAAAACAGATGAACTAGATAAATTAAAAAAAGATTATCTTTCTGATGATCCTTTGAAGAGAATGTTTGTTGATGACCCTTCTAAGATTAATCAGATTGAACATGAGTATTCTAGTTTAGATAATGATACTAAGTCTAAGTTTGAAAGAGAGAATAAAGGTGATTTTGATGGAAAGAGTGCTGCTGAGTATTATTTTATTAAGACTCAAAAGGATAAGATTAAGCTTTCTAATGTTTCTAGTCATATAGCTATTGGAGATCAATTGACTCAAGTTGATAGGAAATCGGAATTGGTAGATGTTAATTTATTGAATGGAGAAGATTTTAATGATAATGAAAAGAAGTTTTTTGATTTTTTTAATGTTAATGTAGGGAAAAATTTGTCTATTGATGATTTTCAAAAAGTTCAAGGAATTTTGTCTAGTGAAAAACCACCTACAGAGTTTACTAAAAAAGGATTCTCTGAAAAGAATTTCAAAGAAATAAGGGACAAGTATTTGATAACCTATGATAAAATTTTAGATATTAAAGATAATGTGTATTCAAATGCAGATACTGAATTTTATAAAAAGATAAAGAGTGTTGAGAAAGAGTCAATTAAGTTACAGAAAAAGAAATTTGAGATGAAGCATGATATGTTTAAAGATGAGCTTGTTAAAGTTAGGAAACTTGAGAAAGATAATAGGGATGCACTTATAAAAATTAATGATTTTAAGGAAGATAATGAGGAGAATGAAGCTGCTAAAGATGGAATTAAAATAGATATTTCTGAGAGAAATCAACAGATTATTGAGTTAAAACATCATTCAATTGGTCAAGAAGATTATCATATGCTTTCTAATTATGATGAACAAATAGCAGATTTTAATAAAAAAATTAAAGATATTGAGCAAGCATCAGTTAATGCAAAGTCTCTTGCAGAAGATAGCTTTGATAAGAATATTTCGGGCCTTTCTCATGTTGCATTTAAAGGTTTGAAGTATCAATTAGATATGAAAAAAAAGTCTAAAGAATCAGTTACTAAATTGCCAGCACTTAAAACTGAGCTATCTAATTTGGAGAAGAAGTATAATAGTGCTAAAACTTTTGATGAGAAAGATGAGATTAATCATGAGATGTCTAAGAAGAAGAGGGAGATTCGAAAATGGATAGGTATGAAAGATTATTCAGATATTGATATTTTGAAGAATCCTCTTTACATTTCTCCTGAGAATATGCTTCCTGGAATGGGAAATTTGACATCACTTGAAGAGTTTAAGGCAGTAATTAGAGTAGGTCAGAGTGATTTTGCAGATAAATTACTTAATGGGAAAGAGGATTTTTATAAGTCTATTAAGGATGATTATGAAAAAGAGACAGGTAAGAAGATTAATAGTAAAGAAGATGCTCTAAAAGTTGCTCAAAATCATTTAATAGGTACTCTTGATACAGCACACGCAGGTTCATGGTTTAAACATTTTAATCCAATTGATCCTAATACTGGAAAACCTCTTGCTGAAGAGTTGAGAGCTGATGCATTTAATAGTTGGCTTAAAGGACAAGCTAAGGAACTTGTTGAAGATAAATTAGTAAAGCATGTTCATTTTAATGATACTCAAGGTAAGGATGATGACCATAATACTATTGGTACAGGTATGCTTGATATGCATGATTTAAGGCATACTTTAAGGAAGGCAGGAGTCAATGAGGCAATGATTATTGAAGCTGGAGGTAGAAGTTCACATATTAGTGCTGCGTTTGATTTGTTTAATCCGAGTTTGAATTCTTATGGCAGTTCTACATCGAGCGGAATTTCTGATTGGGTTAGTGTTGATAGAAATTATAATTCTAGGCAAGAATTTTCTTCTTATGGTATGAATGAGAGTACTTTTAAACATCAAGCGCCACAACAAGGTCAACAAAAAGGGGATTGGTCTGGTACTAATTTTTTTTAGTTTTGTAGTTTTTGTGATTGTTAGTTAAAATAAATGTTTATATACTTTGTATTTTATTTTTTATTTACGATGGCATTAAGTTTTTGGATATACACGATATTATTTATTGTAGTAGTTGTACTTATATTTAAGTTTATTAAGAAGATTATTGCTGCAGTTTTTACGGTTATTTTTTTAGTAATTTTAATTTTTGCAGGAGTTGGAGGACTTGTTTATATGGATTATAAATCTATTGTTGAACAAGAGAATTATAATATTAATTTGATTTATGGTACTCCTGAAGACCCTCAGTTGGGTTTAGGTTTTGTTGTAGATGAAAATGGGTTTGATTCATCTAATGTGGAGAGTGTTATTGTCGAGGATGTAGATGTTGTTTTTTTGGATAATCTTGGAGATGAGGATGGTTTTTATATTTATGTTCCTGAGGAGCAATTTGAATCTATTTTAGATCATAATACTACATATTACTTACCTGGAACAGAGGATATTGAGGTTATGGGTTTTGAGGTAGAATTCGGGCTTTCTAAAGATGAAGTTTTAGAAGTTGTTAATTCAGAAGATTCTAATCAAGTATATGTGGATATTGTAATTGAGAATAATGATTTTCCAAATATTCCTGGAGTTGACCCAGAATCTTTAATTGAAGATTATATCGAAGAAGCTCTTCCTAATGCTAGTTTAGGTGAAGTGTTATTTACAACTACTTTTACTGATGTAGATTCGGAAGATGTTGCCACAATTTTTGAAGGATTTAAGGATGAAGAAGTTGAAGTTTATCCTGATAGGTTTTCGTTTAATATTGTGAAACTTTTACCTGTAAGTACAATAGTTAATTTGTTTTCTTCTGATAATGATTCGGAGAATTAATTAATTTTAATTTTATTTTTTTTGGTTTTAATTTTTTAATTTTATACTAAGTATAAAATTATTCTTATTATATTTAAATTTTTGTTTTTGTTTTTGAAAATAAAATGCATACACAATATTTATAAAAAGATTTTTCTTTGTATTTATTGGGTTGGTCTTGAAAGATAAGGTAGAAGTTCTGTCTTTTATGGTTTGCAACTAAGTGAAATGTGTCAGATGGGGAACTAAGCAGCACTAAGCTTTTTTGTGGATGCTTAAGAGGTGCGGGATGGACGATGCTTTCGGGGTAGCCAACCCATTTTTTTTAGTTTAATTCTTAACAATTAACTTTATAAAAGAATATTTATTGTTTTTTCTATGGAAATTTCTAAAGAAAAATTAGTTAAAATTCATTATAAAGGTACGCTTTCAGATGGAAGTGTTTTCGATACTAGTGAGGGTAAAGAGCCTCTAGAGTTTATTTCTGGTATTGGTATGGTTATTCCTGGTTTAGATTCAGGTCTTGAAGGAATGAAAACAGGGGATAAGAAAACTGTTGAGATTAAGTCAATGGATGCTTATGGACCTGTTATGGATACAGCAATGCAAGAAGTCCCTAAGGACCAATTTCCTGCTGAAATTAAATTAGAAGTGGGTATGCAATTAGCTGCTCAAGGACCTCAAGGAGTTATTCCTGTAAAGGTTGCAGAAATTTTAGAAGAGACTGTTAAAGTTGATTTCAATCATCCTTTAGCTGGTAAAGATTTAACTTTTGAAGTTGAAGTTGTTAATGTTGCTGAAGCAACTGAAGAAGATAAAGCTAGAATTCTTGGCCCTATGGGTGGAGAAGAAGGTTGTTCAACAGGTAGTTGTGGTAGTTGTGCAGATGATTCTTGTGAATCAAAAAAATAATTTTTTATTTTTATTTTAGATAGTTTTATATATTTTTGAGATTTAGTTAATTCTATGGTAAAAGATTTTTCTAGTTATTCTGAAGAACAAATTAATAGTTTGGTTAGTTCTATTCAAAGCAAAAAGGGAAATGATCTAACAACTGAAGAGAGAGAATATGCAGAATTTCATAATTTTCAAGCTAATATGCAAGGGATTGAAGAGAAATTAAAATCAGGTAAAGTATTAGATAAAGATGAAATTAACTTTGTCGAGAATTCTCAGTTACCCAAAGAAGTAAAATCTCAGGTTGCTCAAGCTAATAAACAAAATAAAAAAACTTTACCTCTTTCACCTGAAAGTCATGAGAATGAGGGGAGATTTAATAGAGTTAGAAGTGATGCAAAATTCGAGATTAATCATATTACGGATTTACATGCAACACCTAAAGAGTTTAAAGGTAGATTACTTAATGAGTTGCAAACTAAAGGACATTTAGAATTTGATAAAAAAGGGAAACCTACTGGGATTAAGAAAAATGTTGCTGTTGCTTTAACGGGCGATATTGGCAGCGATTTTTTTGATCAATCTAAAGAGGGTCTTGAAGCTTTTCTGACAAAGAGTATTTTTAAAAAAGCAGGTTTTTCAAAGAGTGAGAAGAAAGAGTTTCAAACTAATTATAATTTTTTAATGAAACTTGCTGGTTTAAGTGAAGAGATGATTACTGAGAGAAGTTCTTCTCTTAGTTCACAACAAAATAATCCTTTAGAGAAATTCATGGGTTTTATCTTTGGTATGCAAGACCCTAGATTTTTATCTAATGAACAAAAATTAGAATTTAGAAATACTCAAAAAAAAGTACAAGATATGCTTAAACAAGGAATGTATCATCATGCTAGAAATGAGTATGGTGAAATTAAAAATATTTTAAAGGAGTTTGGACTAGGACCTGAAAATGTTGTTATGGTTGGAGGTAATCATGATGTACATTCGGTTTTAGAAGATGTATTGGGAGAATATATTGTAAAACCAGGTGAAACTAGGGATGTTTCAGGAATAAGATTTGGAAATATTGTTAAAAGTGCTAATGGTAATTTTACGCAAGGGCCTGATTTTGATGAAGTTTTCGGGTATGCTGGTCTAAGGGAACAACTTGAGAAAGAAAAAGTTGAATCAAAACCTTTTCAAGATATATTATATAAGCTTAATGAGGGTAGTAATATGAATATTTCTGAAAAAGAGTTAAAAAAATATGTAGAGATTTCACTTCAAAGAGCTGCAATGGGTATAGGTTCGGGTGCTTTGGGAAATTATATAGAAAATAATACTAAAAAATTACTGGAGACAAAATTAAAAACTGGGTTGGATTCAATTAAATTGCCGAAAGGAGCAGATGTTATTTTGAATCATAGTGTTATTGATGATCCTCAAAGAGCTGGTCTTGAGGAGTTTTATGCACATGATCTTATGAGTAAGAAAGATAGTGGATATGAGGGAGCACTAGTTTTAGGAGGTCATGAACATTCGCCTACTCCGCATCAAAAGGATGGTATTTATCATATAAATCCAGGTTCGATTACAGCAGGAAATTCGGCAATTCATCTTTTAGATGATAAGAAAAAGTATAGTTCTTCTTTATTTGAGAGTCTTGGTCCTAATAGTGAGATTGTCTATAAACATATGCTTAAGAGTGAAATTCCTGGTCAGGCACCAGGTAGGAGTAAGGGGTAATGGTAGAAAAATTTGAAAAATTTACTATTAAGAATTCGACTTTTGATTTAGATAGAGTTGATTTTGAAGATGTTTTGAAAAATAAGAATTCAATTATTTTTGATACTAATTTTTTGTTTGTAACTTTTCAATTTAATATTGATGTTGTTGCTGAACTTAGAAGAGTTGTTGGTTCTAATTATAAATTATACATTTATGAGGGTACTATTGGTGAACTTGAGAGTGTAGAGAGGAAAGGAGATAAAAATAAGGTATATCTTTCCCTTATTGTAAAAATGCTTCATATTTACGGTTTTAAGGTGATTAAATCATCTGAAAGATATATTGATGATCAAATATTATCTAATTTGAGTAAGGATGTGTTAATTGCAACAAATGATAAAGAATTAAAATTAGAGATTCAAAATAAAGCTTGTCGTGTTTTGTATTTGAGACAAAGGAAATATTTGGAAATAAAATAAAAATTCTAAATTGAATTTTTAATCGTTGCTTATCACAATAAAATAAAGTAATATTTTTTATTTTGGAATTTAATTAAATATTGAACTTTCGTATTGGACTACTTTTTCTTTGCTTACTTCTTCAAGTTTTTCTTTTAGATTTGTGATTAATTTTGTTTGGAGCTTTATTGAATACTTGTTGAATTCACTTACTTTTTCAAAGATTTCTTCAAGAAAATTTACTACTTCATTTGTGTCTAATTTTGATTTTAGATATAATAAATGATATTTTTTGTAATATATGTGTAAGTTTAGGTAAAATTTTTGTAATTTATCTTTTTCTTTGAATATTATTTCTGAGTCTGAACTCATTTGAGGTGTTGAGGGTTTTATATTTACATAATATTCTAGTTCTTGTATGTAGCTTTTTAGAGTATTTGAGACTACTTCAATTAGAGTTTCATAGAATTTTTCTTCTGTGAATGGCAAGTCTTTATTTGAGAAGAAACTTTCGACATAGAATAGATTATCAAATTTCAGATATTCGATTTTGATGTTTTCTTTTTTGTATTGTTTTTTGAATTTTTCAATACTTAGATTTTTTTCTTCTATAATTTTCATATTTTAGTTAATCTTTTTTTGTTTATAACACTGTTGTTTGGTTTATGAACTTATTATTTAATACTTCTTAAAAGTGAAAAACCTTTATAAAGCGTATTTTTTACTTTATATCTATAAATGTTGACCAAATTTTATGGTTTCAACAGTTTTTATGATTAAAATGTCTAAAGCAAATTTTGATGAGGTAAAAAGGAAAGTTGAAGCGATTTTATTTTCTTATGGTGATTGGATTAGTGTCTCTGAAATAATGTCTTCTTTAGGACTTGATTCTGAGATGCTTATTAATAATAGTTTGAAAGAACTTGAATCGATATACAAGGAAGGATATTCCTTTAGAGTTGAACAAAATGAAGATTCTAAATGGAGAATGGCTCTTTATGGAGAGTATGAGGAATTAGTTTCAGAGTTAATTTCTAATGTAGAGATACCTAAAAGTGTTTTAAAGGTACTTTCAGTAATTGCATATGAGCAGCCAGTAACTAAAACTAGACTTTTTGAGATTTTAGGGAAGTCAGTAAAACAAGAAGTAGATTATTTGTATAAGGCTAAGTTTGTTTATTATGAGAAGAAAGGAATTGGCAAATATTATAAAGTTACAAAGAAGTTTTTTGATTATTTTAAAATTGAAAATGAAGATGAGTTTAGAGAGGCTGCAAACAAAAATATTACAACTTTTTTAGAGGAAAAAGTAACTGAAATTACTGAAACTTCTGAAAATTAAGTTCTTTTCTTTTAGTAGGTACACTACTAGGTAGAGAATACATTATATTTAATACTGGAAAATTTCCAATTTATGTAATAAGACTAGATCTCGATATTCTAGTTTTAGTTCGATGAGAAAAATGGACTTTTTAGTTAAAAACGCTTTACAAAATATGTCTGATGATGATGTAGACAAATATGAAGTTGGACAGGCAAGAATGACTGTCGTAGGTTGTGGAGGTGGTGGCCAAAATATGGTTAACTGGTTATACAACAAGGGAATTGAAGGAGCTCAAATTGTAGCTGTGAATACAGACTTACAAGACCTTAAGTTAAAGAATGCTGACAAAAAAATTTTAGTTGGTAAAGAAGTAACTAGAGGTTTAGGTGCTGGTGGAGATCCTAAAAAAGGAGCTGAAGCTGCAAAAGAGAGTTCTTCTGAGATTAAGGAAGCAGTGCAAGGATCAGATATGGTTTTTATCTGTGCTGGTCTTGGTGGTGGTACTGGAACTGGAGTTGCGCCAGTTGTTGGTAAGATTGCAAAAGATATGGGTGCTATTGTTATTGGTGTTGTAACTATGCCTTTTAGTATTGAGAGAGCAAGAATTGATAAAGCAGAATTTGGTTTACAACAATTAAGAGCAACAACAGATACTGTTATTGTTATTGATAATAATAGATTAGTTCAAATTGCTGGTCAATTACCTGTAGAGCAAGCACTTGCTGTTGCTAATGAATTGGTTTCTGTTATGATTAAAGGTATTGTAGAAATTATTGCTACTCCAAGTCTAGTTAATTTAGATTTTGCAGATGTAAAAGCTATTATGACTTCAGGTGGAGTTGCAACAGTAGGTATTGGAACTTCTGATACTAATAGAAGAGTTGAAGAAGCTGTTGAAGAAGCTTTATCTAATCCTTTACTTGATATTGATTACTCTGGTGCTAATGGTGCTTTAATCCATATTACTGGTGGTAAAGATATGACTTTGGAAGAAATTGAGAGAGCAGGTAATTTAATTACTGAATCTATTCATCCTGATGCAAATGTAATTTGGGGTGCTAGAGTAGATGATCAACATTCTAAGAGAGTTACTGTTATGACTATTATGACTGGAGTTGCATCACCTCATATTTTAGGTAATGAAACTAAAGAAGAAAAAATTGAGGCTGGTAGAAAAGTTTCGAGTGATTTAGGAATTAGAACTGTTTTCTAATTCTTTTTATTTCTATATAAAAAATATTATTGTATTATAAAAAATGGCTGTAGAAGGATTTATCGGTGTTATTATTTTTGCGATTGTAGTTGTGTTTATTTTAATCATTTCTGGAATTAGGCAAGTTATGGAATATGAAAGAGGTCTTAAATTTACTTTAGGACGGTATTCAGGATTACTTACTCCTGGTATTAATATTGTAGTGCCTGTTTTTCAAAGTGCTCAAAAGATTGATATTAGAGTAAAAACTGTTGATGTACCAAAACAAGATTGTATTACAAGGGACAATGTTTCAGTTAATGTTGATGCTGTAACTTATTATTATGTGTTTGATGTAAAGAAAGCAATTCTTGATGTAGAAGATTTTTATTATGCGATTTCACAATTATCTCAAACTACAATGAGAGATGTTGTTGGTGAAGTTTCATTGGATGAGCTTTTAGCTAATAGAGATCAAATTTCAGATAAAATTAGAAAAATTATTGACCATGCATCTGATGCTTGGGGATTAAAAGTTGAAAGAGTTGAACTAAAACATATCGAATTACCTCAAGACATGCAAAGAATTATGGCTAGAGAGGCTGAAGCTGAGAGGGAGAAGAGAGGAATTATTATTAAATCAGAAGGAGAGGTTACTGCTTCACACAATTTAGCAAAAGCTGCAATGGTTTTAGCTAAGTATCCTGGCGCAATGCAATTGAGGACACTTCAAACGATTAATGATATTTCATCTGATCCATCTGCTAAGTTTATATTTTACCCAACTGATTTAGGTAAAATTTTTAAATAAATTTATAAACTTTTAATCTAATTTTTAATTATATGACATATCATTGCATAGTGCCTTATTTTGATAATAATAATATGTTATTAGGATTTATTGCAGGGTGTGATACTTTGGCACAAGAATCTACTGGAGAAAATACTCTAATTGATAAAAGTTTTAATTATAATAATATTGTAGGTTTTTGTCAAGGTGAATTTGGTTTGAATAGACATCAGGATTTTCATAAAAAAAATTGTTGTTTCTGGAAAAGAATTTGAAGATATAATTGATGATAAATATTTTGGTGATCTTCCATTTTTAGCAAGAACTAGCTTGTTTAATTTACTTTTAATTAAATTTTTGGGAGATAGAATCGAATTTTATGAGATTAACGATGCTAGGAAAGCAAAGGCTAAATTGTTTTACATGGTAGAAAAAAACAAACCAAATAATAATTTTATTTTATTTTTTTCTTCTCCAGAAGAACGGAGAGTTATCGATATTGAGAAATTTCAGGGGTATGATGATGCTTTGATTGAACTTATGAAATATTTAGTTTTAGTGCCGAGAGAAAAAGGAGAAGATGTAACTGGTGTTGCAGTATATGATGTAAGTTTTGATAGAATAAAAAGAATTAAATAGTTTATTTGTTTCTGCCCCTTAGTTCTACTTTTCTAAGTCTTTCTATTGTTAGTTCTCCATTTGTAGCTTTTTTTAGGTAAGTTTGTTCTAATTTTTCTTTTTGTTTGTATAGTTCATGGTGTTCATTTTTTATGCATGTGAAAAATAGATTTAAATCTACTGCTTTGTCTTCCATTCTATGAGAGAATTCTGATAGTCCAAAGTCTATCAAATATACTTTAGAGTCTTCTTCAATCATATTTAGGGTTGTTAAGTCTCCATGAGTTACATCTAGGTTGTGCATTTTGATTATTTGGTTAAATGCTTTTGTTAATGATTTTTCATTTATTGAATTTTTTAGAACATCTCCTTGTAGATATTGGAATGTAAATGAGAGCTCTTCTCCTTTTTTTTCAATTAATTCCATTGGTTTTGGTACATTTAGCTTATTTTCGTGTAATTTTGTTAGTACTTTGAATTCTCTTTTGTTTCTTTTTTTTCTTAGTTTTGTGTCTAGAAGTTCGATTCTATATGATTTAGGGAGTCTTATTTTCTTTAATGTATAATTGTCTATTTTGAATATTTTAGCTTCTGCCCCTTCATTTATGAATTCCATAAGTTTATAAATATTATTTTAAATATAAATATTATGATAAAAAAGGCAGAAAAAGGAGTTTTTGAAACTCTTGAGGCTCAAGTTGTAGAAGAAGCAGGGAATTTTGTTAAAGATAAAATTAAGAGTAAAGCTTTAAGGGTTGGAGAGATTTCTCTTTTGATTATTTTGGGATTTATTTTGATTAGTTTTGGTCTTGCAAATTTACTTGGAAGTTATTATCCTATTTTAGATACAGGTTTTAATTACTTGATTATTGGAGTAGTTTTTTTGATTGTAAGTTTTAGTTTGAAGGTATGATTTATTTAAAATGGTAAAGATTAAAGTTGATTTAGATAATAGGGAGAAGTTGAAAAGACTTCATACTGCAACTCATATTATAAATTTTTCTGCAAGAGAAGTTTTAGGTTCTCATATTTGGCAAAATGGTTCTAATTTAAAGGCCGATATTGGTAGTTTAGATATTACTCATTATGATAATTTGAGTTTGGATGAGATTTTTAAGATTGAAAAGTTAGCAAATAAAGTTGTCTTTGAAAACAAACTAGTTAAGGTTGAAGAACTTGAGAGAGGAGAAGCTGAAGCTAAATACGGATTCACACTATATCAAGGAGGAGCAATTCCTATGAAAGTTTTAAGGGTTGTTTCTGTTGAAGAGAATGATATTGAGGCTTGTGGTGGAATTCATATGGAATCTACTGGTGGGATAGGTCTTATTAAAATTGTTGATTCACAAAAGATTCAAGATGGAGTTGTAAGACTAAGATTTGTTGTTAATGATTTTGCGCTTGAACTTGTGGAAAAGAAACAAGAAATTGTTGATTCAGTTAAGGAAGTGTTTAGTGTTGATGAGGGTTCTTTGGTTAGGACTTCTGAGAAGTTTTTTAATGAGTGGAAAGAACAAAAGAAAGAGATTGATAAATTAAAGGATGTCGTTAAGAGTTCTTATGTGAAAGAAATTGAAAATTCTAAAGATAATGTATTAAGTATTGAAGGTAGTTTTGATATGGGTTTTTTAATGGAGGTTTTTACTTTAGGACTTGCTAAGAAAAAAAGTTTTAAGTTGATTTCAGAGAAATTTGTTATTGCAACTGAGGATTTTAGTGATGTTTCAGGTTTTAAGAAAGAAATTAACAAAGGTAAATTTAAAATTTATGTGATGTGAAAATGTTTGAGATAATTAAATATATGATTAAGGATAAGTCTGGAGCAATTGAGATGGAAGAGCTTGGGAAGATGTTAATTTATGCAGTATTATTGGTAGTTCTTTTAGGAATTATTATTTTTTATATTGTCCCAAATTTTACTGGGCAAGCTTCAAATGTAGAAGATACTTTAGGAATTTTAAAATAATTTTTTAAATCAATTTAGATTCTTAATATTAATAACAGTTTTACAGTCCCTAAGTCGATTCACAAATCGAGTGTTGTGGTCTCGCTTTGTTCGAGCCACTGTTTAAAATTGCAGTCCTATAGTGTAGTGGACTATCATTGCGGATTCTGGGTCCGCAGACCCCGGTTCGAATCCGGGTGGGACTACTTCGTATTCTAACCGAGTTCTTGTGCAGTCAGATACTAAGTATCTTCGGCAGTTATCTAAAATTTTTAATAAAAATTGTTATCTAACAATCCAGGTGGGACTAGTTTTTAAGCATCAAAGTTTTGGCTTTGATATTTTTGCAACATAGAAGCCATTAGTATCGTTGTCTTGAGGCCAGATTCTAATTGTTTTTTGTGTAATTTCTTTAGGAATTTTTTTACCATCAAATTCTTCTAATTTGTTGTTTAGAATTAATCCTTTAAGTTTTGCATTTTCAAGGATTGCTTCAGGATTTTGTTCTAAGAATTTCTGAATTGCAAATTCATTTTCTTCAGGGTCTATTGAGCAGGTTGAATAAGTCATGATTCCTCCTTTTTTTAATAAATGATATGCTCTTTGCATTAGTTGTAGTTGAAGGTGTTGCATTCCTCTTAGTTTTTTAGGGTTATATGTTTTAATTGTTTTTGGAGATTTTCTAATAACTCCTGAACCTGAACATGGTGCATCAAGTAGTATTCTATCGAATATTTCTTCGCCTTCTACATTTCTTCCATCAAGATTTGAAATTATTACATTTGTAAGTCCTGATCTTTCAAGATTAATTTTTAGAGGACCTAATCTTTTAAAGTCAATTTCATTTGCAACAAGAGTTCCTTTATTTTGCATCATATCTCCTAATTGGGTTGTTTTTGAACCTGGAGATGCTGCCATGTCTAAGACTTTGAAATCATCATCAATTTCTTTTGGAATCTCTAATAATTCTGGAGGACACATAGAAGTTGCTTCTTGTACATAGATTTTCCCTAAGAAGTGTTCATAGAGATTTCCTAAATCGGTTCTAACTTCTTCACTAAATTCTGCAAAGTAAGCATTTTTTGACCAATTAACTGGATTTAGAATTAAACCTTTTTCTTTTAAGATTTTAATTGCTTTTTCAGGATTCTTTTCTTTTAGTTTATTTATTCTGAAAGATTTTCTTTGTGGAGTTAGAATTGTTTCAATAAATTTTTTATAATTTTCGTCTGTTTTCAACATTTCACGAAATCTTTTTTCAAAAACAGGTTTGATTTGGTCTTTTAGTGGAACATTTTCAAATCTGTCTTTCTTTTTAGCCATAAAAATATTTAATGGTTATCTATTTAAATAAGTATTTCTTTGTATTGTTATGAATCGTTTATTAATTATTGTTGATATGCAAGAAGGATTTAGAGATGATAATATTTTAAAGCTTGTTTCAAGTATTAGAAATTTAGTTATGAGTTTTAATGGGGATGTAGTTTTTTCTTGTTTTGAGAATGAGAAAGACTCTAATTTTGAGAGAGTTTTGAATTGGAAAGTATTTCAGAACGAATATGATAGGGAACTTTTAAAGGAACTTTCAGATTTAAGTTTTAAGAAGTTTAAACATAATACTTATTCAGTTTTTTCTGAAGAGTTATTTGAGTTTATGGAAGAGAATGAGTATGATGAGATTTTACTTTGTGGTGTTTATACGGATGTATCTATATTTTATGGTGCTATTGATTTGTTTGATTTAGGAATTCCAGTAAGAGTTGTTTCGGATTGCGTTACGGCTCAGGATGGGGCAACTAATGGAGTGTTTCTTAATAGTTTAAAAAGAGTTATAGGAAAAGATAATGTTTTAAATTATGAGGAGGTTTTATTATTAGAATGAGAAGATTTATAGTGTATTCTGGGACTGCCCATACTTATCCAGTTATTAAAAATTTGAAAGCTGCGGGGAGAATTGATGTGTTATTACATAGTATTATTTCATCACTTTTTGCATCGAATACTTTTAGAGAGGATGTTGAATTGCATTTGATTTTAATGGGTCCTCCAACTTCGCCTAGACATATTATTATTAAGTATGATGAAAAGAGTACTATCTCTAAGAAAGATATGAAAACTTTAATTGAAATTGCTTTAAGAAGGTACAAGGAAGGAGAGACTAAACAAGTTCATCCTGGTGTATTTGTTGATAATAAATCTATTGTTAAAGTAGTTGAAGAGTTGAAAAAAGATTCAGAGAATATTTATGTTTTGGATTTTGTTGGTGATAGAATTAAGAGTTTGACTCCAGATAAATTAGTTGATGCAACTTTTGTTCTAGGAGACCATGATGGATTTTCAAGACCTGTTAAAAAATTTTTAAAGAAGAATACTACTAGATTGTCATTAGGTCCTCAAATCTATTTTACTTCTCAATCAATTACTATTATTAATTATGAGTTAGATAATTTGGAATAAAATGAAAACTAAATTTAAAAAGTTATTAAAAAATAAAAGATTAAGAGTGATTTTTGGATTAATAATTCTTGTTCTAATTATTTTTAGTTTATATTCTTTTTCTTCTGAACCAATTAAAAAAATATCAATACCAGCAAAACCTGCAGCTTTGAATAGTTTTAGTGGAGATGTTGAAGTTTATAGAAATGATACTTGGATTATGGTTGATAAGAATCAAGAATTATTCTTAAATGAGAAGATTAGAACTTTAGATGGTGATGCTAAGATTATTTTGTATGGAAGAGCAAGTATTGATTTAGAATCTAACACTTCAATTGAGATTGTATCTTTGATTAAAGATAATTTAAGTATTAATCAGTTAAATGGAACAACGCATAATAGTTTTTCTAAGAATAATGAATATTCTATTCCGTTATTACAACTAATGCTATGGCTATGGTTTATGGTACTTCCTTTGATATTCATGTTGGCGAGGAGAATGAGATTTTATTTGTTAGGAGTGGTGAGGTTTTATTTAAAGGAGAAAATAATGAAGAATCTTTCTTAAAGTATGATAAAGGAATAGCTACTAAAGAAGAAGTTATTAGAGCTCAAGTTAGTAGAGAAGAAATAGAACTAATATTAAAAGCAAATATTGAAAGAGTTCAATCTTTGAAAGATAGGCGTATAGTTGAGATTGAAAAAAATAGTTTTTTACTTGGAGTTGCTAAGAAAACTTATGGTTTGACTAAAGAAGATATTCTTCAAAAATTAGATGATGTTGATAAAGGATATATTGATGATGCAGCTCTAATTGAGAAAGCACCTTTTAAAAAAGATGAATTGAGGAAAATTAAAGCAATTAATGATCAAATAAAGACTACTAATTCTGAGATTCAATATATATTAGACAAGTTTAATCTTAGTTTAGAATAATTTTATAAATTATAAAATCTATTATTGATATGGTAAAATTATCTCATTTAGGTTTTCATATTTCTAGGCCGAATAATTTATTTAATGAAATTATTGAATTTTCAAATTTAATTGGTTGCAATGCGATACAGGTTTTTTTGAAAAGTTCTTTGCATAATTTTGATGTTATTGATGAATATGAATTTTTAAGAGTTAAGAATTATGTTTTGAAAAATGAAATTTTTTTGATTGGTCATGGTGCTTTAAATTTAGCTAAAAATTACTCGAATAATTTGGATGAGATTTATTTATTTGTACTTGATATGTATAAAATTTCAGCTCTAGGTGGAAAAGGAATTATTTTACATATTGGGAAAGAAGTTGATTCTTTGGCATTTGAAAATATTAAAATGAATGTAGATTATATTTTAGAAAATATCCCTAAGGATTTATATTTAGTTTTGGAGAATACTCCTGGTTCAAAAGGAGATTTAGGATATGATCTTGAAGGGATCAAAAAGGTTTATAATTTGTTTTCTGATGAGCAAAAAAAGAGAATTAGATTTTGTTTAGATACTTGTCATTTTTTTGTTTCTGGTTATGATTTGTCTAAGTTTGAATTTATTGAAAAATGGTTTTTTGATATTGAAAGAAATATTGGGTATGAAAATCTTTTTTGTATACATCTTAATGATGCAAGAAATGAATTCAATTCAAAAATTGATGGTCATAGAGAAATTGGATATGGGAATATTGGAGTTGAGAGTTTGAAAAAAATAGGATTATTTTTTAAGAAAAGGAACATACCTTTAATTCTTGAAACTTCTGAGAAAAATTTAATTTATAAGGATCAGTTTGAGATGATTAATGATTGGGATAAATAATATTTTAGATAGTTCTATCATTTGCTTTGCTGTATTAAGAACAATTTAATTTTTCAAAAATTAGATAGTTTTATAAATTTAAAAATTCATAATTTTACTTCATTATTTAAGAAAAAAATGATTAAAAAATTTATATTTATAATTTTGATATTTTTTATGGTATCTTTGGGAGGAGTTTTTGGAGCAGTCTTGATTGAATATAAAACCACTGATTGTGGCTGTAGTGCTACTTATTATGTTTATGATAGTAGTTTGTTTGATACAAATGAGGTAGAGATGGTTCATGCTAAGAATGATGTATTTGGTAAAGGTCATGTTAATATAATAAATTCTCAATCAGAAGGTGTAACTTTTGGAAATGTTTGTAATATGAGATGGAATTAAATTAATGATTTTTGTATTTCTTCTTTTTTGAATTTTGTACCAATTATTTTTGCCATAATTTTGAAGTCATTTTCGAAATCTTCTTTTAGGGATGGTTTGTACATCATGGCGGAGGGGTGATATATTGGGATTACTAAAAATTTTTCATTTTCGAATTCAATTTCGTGTTTTTGTCCATGAATTTCAGCAATTCCTTTTACTTTTTTCATTTCGTCAGGGTTGAAGTTTGCAAGAACAAATTTTGTTGCATAATTTCCAAGCGTTGCAATTATTTGAGGTTTTATTATTTTTATTTGCTCAATTAAGTATGGTGTATGATTTCGGATTTCTTCTTTATTTGGGTCCCTATTTTTTGGAGGTCTATATTTTAGGATATTTGCAATATATACTTCATCAATTGTTAGTTCAATTTGATTTAGTAGTTTGTCTAGTTTTTTCCCTGCTCTTCCAACAAACGGCAGACCAATTTCATCTTCTTTTGCGCCTGGAGCTTCACCAATGAATAGTATTTTAGCATTTTCATTTCCTTTACCAAATACTAGATTTAGGGCTGCATCTTTTAGAGGACATTTTAATTTTGTTAAAATTTCTTGTTTTACTTTTTCTAATTCCTCTTTTTTATTCATAGGTATATTTGTTTGTAATAGTTTATAAAGTTTTTTTGAATTTTATATTTAATGGGTAATTTAGGTTTTTTATTTGAGATTGATGATGAGTTTTATGAGAAGAATAGTTCTTTTGTTGATAAAATTAAGCTTAGTTCTCGAAAATTTGTTGTTTTTGTTTCTAGAGATGATGTAAAAGGAAATTATGTTGTAAGTAGGTCTAATTTTAAGAGTTTTGAGTGTGATTTTTTATTTTTAGATAAAGATGATAAGTTTAGTTCATTTTTAACTTTTGAGAATTCTTTGTTTAAGGCAGCAAAAATTCAAGTTTCAAATAAAAGGGCTGTAGATTATGTGAATTTGACATTCTGGCTTGAACCTAAAGAGTATAAGGATGCATATAATTTACTTTTAATAAGAGTTATTAATAATGATTTAAGTTCTGAGATTTTATCCAGGGTATTTGAACTTTATCATTTATTACATAAAAAGATGTAACTAGATTATATTTATTATATATTGGAAATCTTTTTAAATCTAGTGTTATATTATTCTATATGGAAAAATCTTCTAAAAAAAATTCTAAGAGTTCTGATGTGAAATATAAAGAAATTAGTAAGAAAGATTATCTTAATTTTAAACATACTGGAGAGATTAAGATTTCTGAAAAGATTGTAGAGAATGTGATTGGACAAGAACAAGCTCTTGAAATAATTAATAAAGCTGCAGCTCAGAGGAGACATGTTTTATTATTAGGTGAGCCTGGTACTGGGAAGAGTATGCTTGGAAAGGCCATTGCAGAGATTTTATCTACTAAAAATGCTCTTGATGTTTTATCTTATCCTAATCCTAAGGATGATAATAATCCTATTGTTAAGGTAACTGAGGCTGGAGATGGTCAAAAAATTATTGATAAAATTAAATTTTCCCAAATTAAATCTATTGGTAAGGGTCAAGGAATGGTTTTCATTTTCATTTTTATTTTATCAGTTGTTATGTCGATTTATTTACATTATTTGTGGAAGAGTGGAGGAATTTCAGATGTTATTTATGCAGCAGCAATTATAGGCCAACTTGCATTTTTCGGAATTTTGATTTTGGCGTTTGCTTTGTTTTCTAGTATTGGTAAAAGGGCTGGACTTCCTGGTGGGAATGATAATTCTACTCCTAAACTTATAGTTGATAATACTGGTAGAAAAATGATTTTTGAAGATGCATCTGGAGCTCATGAAGGTGCACTTTTAGGTGATGTTTTACATGATCCTTTTCAGAGTGGTGGAATGGGAACTCCTGCACATCAAAGAGTTGTTTCTGGAATGATACATAAAGCTAATGGTGGAGTTTTATTTATTGATGAAATTGCAACTCTTAAACCTGAAATGCAACAAGAACTTCTTACTGCAATTCAAGAAAAACAGATGCCTATTACTGGAAGGTCTGAGAGGAGTGCTGGAGCGATGGTTCGTTCGACTCCAGTTCCTACTGATTTCATTTTAGTTGCGGCAGGTAATTTAGAGACTCTAAATCATATGCATCCTGCTTTAAGATCAAGAATTAGGGGTTATGGGTATGAAATTTATATGAATGATGTAATGGATGATAATTTGGAGAATAGGAAAAAAATTATGCAATTCATTGCTCAAGAAGTTAAAAATGATGGTAAGATTCCACATTTTACTTCTGCAGCTTGTGATTATATTGTCATGGAAGCTAAAAAAAGAGGTGATAAAGCAAATAAATTAACTACTAGATTTAGGGAGCTTGGTGGTATTGTGCGTGCTGCAGGAGATATTGCAATTGAGAGAGGAGCTTTACTTACAGAGGTAGAAGATATTAAAATGGCTTTTGAGAAAGTGAAGTCTATTGAAGAGCAAATGATTTCAAGATACACTGAGGTTAAGAAAGAGTATTCTATTATTATAACAAAAGGAGTTTCTATTGGAAGAGTTAATGGTTTGGCAGTTATTGGTTCTAGTCCGCCTTATTCAGGTATGGTTTTAACTATTGAGGCAGAAGTAGTAAAGGGTGGAAAAGGAGTCCAATTTATTGCTACAGGTAAGCTTGGAGAGATTGCAAAGGAGAGTGTAACTAATATTTCAGCTCTTATTCAAAAAATTTTTGGGGAGGATTTGACAAAGGATTATAGTATTTATATTCAATTTATTCAAACTCATAGTGGTGTTGAAGGTGATAGTGCATCTATTGCAGTTGCAACTGCAATTGTTTCTGCGCTTAAATCTATACCAATTAGACAAGAAGTTGCAATGACTGGGTCTTTGTCAATTAGAGGAGAAGTACTTCCTATTGGAGGAATTTCTGCAAAGATTGAAGGTGCGATTATGAGTGGGATTAAAACTGTTATTGTTCCTGCGAGTAATTTGAAAGATATTGTTATATCTGATGAAACTAAAGCTAAGATTAAAATTGTGCCAGTTAAAACTTTTGATCAAGTTTTAGAAGTTGCTCTTGATTGGAAAAAAGTTGATAAAAAAACTAAAGATAATATTAAAAATTATTTTAAGGTTTAACTTCGATTTTTCAATGGAGTGCAGTGAATTTAAATTTAGTAGTTTATGTATTTTCAATAAAAAGGATGAGTATTTTATTTTCTGTAGTTGGAGCATATATTTTATTTAAAGAAAAAAATACTTCTCAAAGAATACTGGCAACTATAATAATATTAGTTGGAATATTTTTTATTGCTTTTTTTAATTGAAGAATTTAGATATAATAATTGAAGATTAATATTCTTCACTAATTACTTTATCAATTATATCTGTAGGCACATTGGAGGTTTTTAGAGCAGTGATTAGTTGTTCTTTGGTGTAACTTGCTTTGTATTGCAAAATGTATTGTTTTGTACTATTGTAGGTGTCATTATATGTTGTAAGTACATCTTGAATTGGATTACTAGTTTCTTTTTCTCCTATCTTTTGATTATAAGTTTGAATTTCTTTTTTATGGCTTATTTTTAAGATTGTAATAATTAATATTATTACTCCAATTAATCCTAAAAAGACAAATCCAAATAACTTCGCTTTACTTTCTTCTTGTTCAATTTCAGTTTCATCAACAAGATTTGTTGTTTCAGCTTCAGTTTCTAATTCATCATTATTTGTTTCTTCATTGTTTATTGCTGTGTTAGTTGAATTTTCAATTATAATTGTACTTTCTTTTGTTATTGAATAAATTCCAAAATCTATGCTTTCAAGAATTAATTTATTAGATGTATTAGTATATGTTATTTCATTCCACGATTGTTTTGCTGAATCGAATTTGTATACTTTAATAATTGAGTTAGTAAAATCTAAATCAAATTCAAAGTCTAATTTACTATAATTTTTATCTATGAATGAGTCTTTAACAGCTGAAATTTTGAGAGTTTTTATTGCATCTGAAGGTTTATTTTCGATGCTTGATAAGTCTTCAATTTTTATTTCTGCGCTTTCTTTTATTGGTGTATTTTCGATATTTACTGTAAGTTCTGAGTTTGGAAAATTAAATGAATGATTAAAATATTCTAAATTGTATTGAGTTTGTTCTACTTTTGTTGGGTCAGCTTCTTTGCATTCCATTATATCATATAGTTCGTGATGGTCATTGTAGCTATTATCTTCATTATCTTCGGAGTATACTTCAATTAAATATTTTTGTTCTTGTGTAAAAAATACTTTAAAGATACCATCATCTCCAATTGTTCCTTCTTCAAATATAGGTAAGCTATCTAGAGGTCCATTGTAGATTGTGTATGTTCCAGTTATATCTAAAAATTCATCACAATGGTCATCTTCAGGAGTTTCATCTTCTTCACAAAGGTTTTCTTGTATATTTTCAATATCCTCGTATTGATTTTCATTCCATGCAGTAAATATTACTTCAAGGTCTGTACACCACCCAACTCTTTCTAGTGTGAGGTTTTGATTTGATTCGTTAAACTCATAACCAGCATTTGTGATGTTAATTCCTATAAAAAATAAGAATAAAATTAATAGAATTTTCTTTATCATACCTTTTTCTTTTTTTTATATTTTTATAATATATCATTCTCTTACTTAAGTAAGTACAAATATTTATAAAGGGTTTTTAGAGGTATTTAGTATGCCTTCTCAGTCAAATCAAGAGGAATTAGTTTATATTAAACCTGAAGAGAGAATTTATGATGTTGCAACTAATAAAGATGTGATTGATTGGAAGAGCTTTTTGTATGAGTTAATTCATAAAGAGGGTTTAAATCCTTGGGATATTGATTTGAGTCTTTTAACTAACAAATATATTCAATCTTTAAAAGAGTTAAAAGATGTTGATTTTGATGTTTCTGGCAAGTTTTTAACTGTTGCAGTGTTTCTTTTGAAGACAAAAACAGAGACTTTACTTGAGAGAGATATTAGAGGAATTGAGGATAAAATTGCACAAGTTCAATCTGATAGTAATGGTTTTGATGAGCTTGATGCTTTAGAAGGACTTGATTTAGAACTTGATGAAATTGATTTGAAAAAGAAGAAGTATGTGCTTAAGTATAGGAATCCTATTGCAAGAAAGAGAAAAGTTACTATTTTTGATTTAATTAAAACTTTGGAGAAAACTTTTGAGCAAAGTAATAGGAGACGAACTAATTTTTTTCAACGATCTGGAGATACGAAATATGATGGTCCTATGTATGAAAAAAGACCTAAGGATTTGAAACAATTAATAGAGGAATTATATGATTTAGTAAAATCTGAATTTTCTTCAAAGAAAGGACATTTATGTTTTAATCATTTAGTTGATGGTCTTGAAGAGAAAATGGAAATTTTGGACAGGTTTATTCCTCTATTACATTTACATAATAATTCTAAGTTGAAACTTAAGCAAGAAGAACATTTTGGAGATATAAATATTAGTCCTTGCGAGGATGAAGAATAAATAAAACTATTACAGATAAAAATAAAAAATGGCAGTAGAAGAAATAACATTTAGTTTGGCGTTACCTTTAGTTGTAGGTATTTTAGTTGGAATACTCGAAGCATTTTTCGTTTATGAAGATGAGAATATGACTAGTGGAAAAGATTTTTTAGGGGATATGTGGCACGGCCTTTTGTTTTCGGTTGTGGGTGTACTTATTGCATCAAATGTTAGTTGGTTTACACTTCAAGAATGGTTTCCTGTGTGGCTTAATGGAATCCTTTTTGTAGATGCAAGTGGAAATAGTATTGTTGCATCAGCGATTATTATGGCATTTATGCTTTTGAAAATAGTTTCATCACATGCTATTAAAGGTATTAGTGGTGGTGGTTTTAGTGAGAAGTTTTGGCATAAATTGGTTGTTGCAGCATTAATTGGATTTGCACCATTTTATATTGTATTATTAAATGGCCCTTTAGAAGGAATTACTTCAAAGCTTCCTGAGTGGCTTCAATAAAATAAAACATTTTTTATTCTTTTTTTGATAAATTATATAAGTGAGTTATTTTATAATTTAATATGGATATAGAAAAAACTTTAATTGAAACTTCTGGTATGACTAATTCTCAAGCAAAAATTTATTTAGCGATATTAAAACTTGGTGAATGTAAATCTGGAGAAATTATTCTAAAAACTGGAATTCAAAGCTCAGTTATTCACAATTCTATTTTGTCTTTGATTGAGAAAGGTTTTGTTTCATTTGTTTTGAAGAATAATGTTAAACACTATTTTGCAACAGGTCCTGAAAATATTGAAGAATATATTGAAGTAAAAAAAGAGAAATTTGTAAAAATTATTCCTGAATTGGAATTGTTGAAGTCTAAAATTCAAATATCTTGTCCTAAAGTTGAGGTATTTATAGGTAAAAAGGGAATGATGGGCGCTTCCTTGAAACTATTTGAGGATGCTGAGAGTGGTGAACTACATAAATATTTTGGTGTGGCTCATGATGTTTTAAATGAAGACATTATTACTTTTTTTGAAATACTTGACACTAGGAGAAAAGCTGCTGAGTTGGTTGTAAAAGGTATTTCTAAAATTGAAAATAAAAAGGAATTAGAAGATTATAATTCTTCTGAGTTAAGGTTTACTTCTTTGGAAATCCCTCCTGCTATGTCTATTTTTAAGAATAAAGTACTTTTAATGACTTTTGCTGAAGAGTTTTCTGCAATTTTAATTGAGTCCGAGGAGTTGGCTGGCCAGTATCACAAGTTGTGGGATACTATTTGGACTAATTCTAATTAGTTTTTTTCTTTTAATTTTTCTTAGTTTATTAATATTATTATGTTAATGATTAAATACTCTCCTCTTTAGGAGAACTACTGTTTAAGTACTTTAAAGACCACTATATAGTAGTAGCAACAAGGAGTTGCGAACCTTATAAAAAATGGAAAAAAAAATGAATATAATCGAAAAATTGAGTAAGAAATTAAACTTTGTATTTAATAATAAAGCAAAGAAAACTTTAGATGATATAGTATCACAAAATAATACTTTAACAAGTCAAACTGAATCTGTGACTGTTCCAACTTCAGAACCTGATCTAGTAAGAGATGAATTTGAAAAGTATGCAGAAAAATTTGATTATGAAAAGTTAGAATTAAAATCAATTGAAGTAGGTAAGGCTCCATATTACTCTCAAGAATTTGTAGATGAAATGTATGAATATTATTCAAATTGTCTTGGTGGTTTAGTTGAATTTAAAACTATTTGTACACAGCAACCGTCTGATGCTATAATTTCAAAAATATATGATGATAAGTTAGCTAATGAAAAAATACATGGTGGTCTATTATCTAAAATATTTGATATTAAAAGATTTACAGATATTTCTGAAATGCCTTTAAGTATAACACAAAATGAAAAATTAACTCAAGTTGTAGAAGATTACTATGAAAAAAGATTAAATGAAAGTGTAAGGACTGATTCTGTTAGAGGTATTCAAAATGTAACTGGTGTTCCAGTTTCAACAGAGTCTTTATATAAAGCAATTGATAAATCTATGAATGAAGGTTTTACTCAAATATTAAATAGTATGCAAAGTAATTTTTCCTTTATTTTAATGCTAAATGAAATTAAAAAAGCAACTAAATTGGCATTATTAAAAGGAATTAGTCTTGATGATATTCAAAGCGATCTTGGTAAACATCCTTTGTATGATGATAATTTTGAAACTAGTGATGTACATGCAGCATATAGTAAATATCTTAAAGCTATGCGTCCAAATAGAATTGAAGATTTACTGAAACATACAAAAATTAAACCAAAATTCACTGAAGAAGAAGTTCAAAAAGCACATAACTCTTGTTTAAGATGTGGTCTTTTTGACACTAATTATGAAATTGAAAAATTAACTGGAGTTAAACCTGTATATTTGGAAGAATCCATTCAGGCAGGATATGAATATGCGCTTAAGGGTAGATTTGATGTTAATAATGTATCAAGATTAAAATATATAACTGGAGTAAATCCTAGTGAAAAAATTGTTCAAGATGCATATAAACATTATCAGGAAAATAAACATTATCAAGAAATGGTAAAAATTCAACAAATAACTAAAGTAGATCCAAATTTAGGATTAAATAGATATGAAATTCAAAAAGAATATGTAAATTTAATTCAAAGAAATGATTTTAATCAAATAAGTAGTTTAATCAAATTAACACAAGTAGAACCTTCAAATGTGTTAATGAAAAGAGCTCATGCAGATATTGAATTAAGTAAAAATAGTGAAAGGTATTTTCCTGATGCAAGACAAAGGTTAGAGCAAGCAACAGGAGTTGCAATTGACTATGAAGTTGTTAGGGAATGTAGTAATAAAACTCGAGATGAAATATATAGTCCATAAAACTGTATTGTTTGTAAATTCCAATTTTAGGGAGAAAGTTTGGAGATAAATTATTTTAATAATTATTCCTAATATTTATAAAGTAGTTTTACTTTTAGATTATTATGGCAGAAAAGATTACAGCTGCATTTATTATTCAAATTGCAGGCAAACCTGTTGAGAATGTTGAAAAGGCTTTAAATGTTGTTTTAGATAAATTGAAGGCAGAAAAAGATAACTTTAAGGTTGTTAGTTCTGATGTTGGGAAACCTGAACTTGATGAAGAGACTACATTGTATGGTGGTTTTTTAGAAGTTAGTGCAAAGTTTGAGAATGCTTCTAAATTATTAGCTTTTATTGTTGATTACACTCCTTCTTCAATTGAAGTTGAGGATCCTGAGAAAATTGTTATGAATAATAATGATTTTAGTGGGATTTTAAATGATGTTTCAGCTTTAATGTTGAAGACTCAAAATGAGAATAGAAATTTGAGAGCTTATGCTCATTCTTTGAATAAAAAAATGGCTGAGTTAGAAGGTTCTAAAAAGTAATATATTTTTCTTTCTTGTGTATATTTAGTTCTAAGAATATTATTTCTAAAAATTTGTTTTTATTAAAAATTAAAAAAGAAGAATTTATTTAATAGTTCTCCAAGCAATCTCGAATAATTGTTGAAGAGCTTTTGCAAAGAATGGTGTGTTTACCCAAACTCCGATATCATATGCAGGATATATGTCTTTATCATGAAGTGTCATGAATAATACTTCTTCTCCATCAATAATACAGAATCTTGCTTCAATTTCATCAGTAAATCTTACTTCTGCAATATCTTTCATATCTTTAGATAATGATTCAGTTTTATCAGTTTTAGGACAGGCAATTTTAATTGATACTCCTCTTTCTTGTAATTCTTCGAAAACACCTTTAAGTGCTTCAATTTTTCTTAAGAATCCTGTAGAGGTAGTCATAATAATCACTTCATTTTCTGCACCTTTAACCATAGCTTCTAAATGGTTGTATAAGTTGTATCTTCCTTTTAGTGCACCTGATAAATCACTAGGTTCAACTAATTGGATTCCTTGTTCATGTAATTGTTCTAAATCTTTTAAAATATGACTCTCTCTTAGAGATTCTAATTTATCCAATTTTTCTTCAGATTTTTCGTGAACTCTTTTTTTAACTCTGTCAATTACGTCTGCTGGTGAAATTGCAATGTATTTGATTGGTTTTCCTAATTTTACCATAACGAATCCTTTTTTTTCTAAGGATTCTAATACATCGTAAGTTCTTGATCTAGGTACGATTGCTAGATCACTTAATTCACCTGCAGTAGCTACTTTTCTTGAAAGTAAGGCTGTCCAAATTTTTACTTCGTATAAGTTCAGACTGAAATATTGCCTTAGTGTGTTTAGAAACTCTTCTTTTACTACCATTTTGTGCTAAATATTATATACAATATTTCACTATTTATAAATATTGTTATTGTTTATTGACTTTTTGATTACATCAGCAATTTGTTATCCATGTTTTACAACAGGTATTAACTACTTTTGTTCGATGATACTATTTTCTGAAGATGAGACTTATAAATATTTGTTTTGTAATCGAATAGTGTCAAAAAATAGTAAGTACTTATCAGGAGTCTTAATTTGTAGTAATTATCTCGAAAATTAGTGTTTCTGTACTGTACTCCTCATCCTCAATATATGTCACAGGATAGGCCATTTTAGTACATAATTGGTTACTTTTTGTAATTCCACATAATCCCATTTTTTGTATAAATTCTTCTTTGGTTGTAGAATAAATAAAATCTTTTTTATTTTCAATTTGTATCCTAAATAATATGTCATTGTCTATATTTTTGAAACATTTTTGAAGTAGATCTTGATTATAATTGTTATCTTCAATGGTTGCAAATTCATTTCCAAGACATTTTGATGTAAAAAACTTATTTGTTATTAGTTGAGTTTTTAGTTTTTTTTCTTCAATATTTACTTTTGATGCTTGAAGTAGGATTATCATGTATGTAACAAAGATTATAACTATGATTAGCGCCATAACAATTGTTTTTATTCCTAAACTAATATTTCCTTTTTTATTTAACATTGTTTATTTCTAGTAGTTTTTCATTATAAATTTTTATTATTATTGATTAGTTGTTTTATGTTTTCTTTGAATTTTTTGTAGTCTCCTTTATCTATTCTAACTCCTGCTGCAAATGGATGTCCCCCTCCCCTACCATTTAGACCTTCTAAAGATTTAGTTACAAGGTCATTTACATTATAATTATTTCCTCTAAAACTACAACTATAACTTTGAGAATTGTTTTTAGTGAATGATATTGCAATTACTTTAGTTTTTTGAAATCTGTAACATATTTCTTCTGATATTGTTTTTGTGTAACTCTTTTTGCCTGAATATTCAAATAAAAATAAATTTTCATCGTGTTCTTGTTCTATTGCTTTTTTTAAAATGCTTTTGTATTTTTTTTTAAGAATTGAATATTCTTCATATGGGAATCCTTTTTCAGCATTTATGTTTATTTTTATTTCTTGTAGAGTTATGTTTTCAAGTTTTTTTATTGCAATTAGAGTGTCTTCATCGTTTTCTAATTTGAATAGGAAGTCTATTAAGTTTTTTATATCTATTACTTTAGCATCATAAGTTAGATATCTAATCCAATTATTTCTTTCATCTGATGATTTTAGGTCATTAAATGAATATGTTTTAATAAATTTGAAAAGTTCTTCTCTTTTGGTTTTATCTAATTTTAAAAGTGCATTAAATTCTTTTTTATTGTATTTGTATAATTCAGGTAAAATCTCTAGAAGAAAAAAATCTGCTATACTTCCTAGGGCAACTAGTGGTAAATTTTTTTTAAGGTTTGCAATTAGATACGAGAGATATGTGCAAGGTCTATTATCATTTTTGTCGTAATCTAATGGATTTAATTAATTTATTTTGTATTTTTTAGCGTGTTTTTTATTTTCAGTTATATGATGGTCAGCCCAGAGTATTTTTTTACCATTTGTCATTTTGATAAATGTTTCTGATAGTAGAGGAACATCAAAAATAATTATTAAATCATTTGTTGAAGTTATATTTTTAGCAATTTTTTCTTGAACGATATACTCTTTTGGCATTGGAAATCCAGTGATTTTTTTGAATTTATTTTTTAATTGCAAATAAGAAGTAACTCCATCTGTGTCGGTATCATAGAACATGATAGGGTTTTTGGATTTTTTGATTTCATTTCGAAATTCTTCAATCTTTTCTTTAAGACTCATATTATTTATTTATTTTAAGTAGTTTATAAATATAGTCACTTTTGGGCTTCATCCGATTGAGTATAAACAACAACTAATTATCTATTTTTATCTAAAAATTTATTTTTTGAATAAAAAATCTAAATTGAAAATTTAGAATAAAAGAAATATTCTTATGCATA
>JAQICV010000048.1 GCA_027858315.1 Candidatus Woesearchaeota archaeon | reverse complement strand
ATATGTCACTAAATCCAATAAAATTTTTTAAGCATAATTTGAATTCGCCTAATTCTACTAAATTTATATTTTTTGGAAATAGTATATTAAATTTAATCTTGACAATTTATGTTATTGGGATTCATACATATATTGCATATAAAGAACAAGTTTTTTATCCTTTAATTTTAGGAGTTTTATTAGTACCAATTGTTATGATGGCCGTAATTTATATGAGTAGAGAAACTGCAAAGGCTACTATTGAATATGAAAAAAAAGTTGCAGAGAATATTGATAGTGGAGGTAAAGAAAAAGTAATGGATACTTTAAATTGGAAAAGTATATTAATAATATTTTTATTAGCTCCATTAATTATTGTAGGGATTGTTGGTTTGGTTTTACTTGTTATATATTTATTTAGTTAGAAAGTATTAGAAAACATTAGAAAAAACGAAAAGTCCTCTTTAGATAGTCTCGCCTTTGGCTCGTAAAACTTAAACACTCCTTCGTCACTTCTTCCTCGACCTCACCTTGCACGCTCTCCCTTTGGTCGGGACATCTAAAACCGACTAAAAAGAAATTCCTTACAGGAATTTCCCATATTTCCTTCGAAAACATTTTCAAACGGTGTATGTTACACACGAATATTCTTTCTTATTCCAATCCCAACCTTTATATTAACCACCATCTAAATATTACTATAATGTTACTAAAACTTGACAATGTATCCTTAGAATTTACAGATAAAGTGATTTTCGATAATGCAAATCTTATATTTAATGAAGGAGACAAAATAGGAATAATTGGAGATAACGGAACAGGAAAGACCTCTTTATTCAATTTAATTCTAAAAAAACTAGACTATAGTGGAGATATAATATTTGAAAATGAAATTTTAGGTTATTTAAGTCAAGACGAGAGTTTTGAGGAATTAAGACTAAGTTCAAGCAAAAAAGAAGAAATAGAAAAAGAATTATTAAAAGAAGAAGTAGTAAATGATACAGATAAATACAACTCATTACTCGAAGAATATAATAAATTAATAATCAACGACACAATTCAAAATGAAAGCATCCTACTCGAAAAATTCAACTTCAATGAAAAACTATATCTAAAAGAGAAAAAAGAAGAATTAAGTGGTGGAGAGAGTACAAAACTAAAACTAATAAAACTTCTCTCTCAAGATTTTGACTATCTACTACTAGATGAACCCTCAAATCATTTAGATATCAAATCAAAAAACACTCTAATAGATGAATTAAGTAAACAAAAGAGCTATCTAATAATCAGCCATGATGTCGAATTACTAAATCAATGTTGTAATAAGATTGTAGATATTAGAAATCATAAACTAAATCTATATCATGGCAATTACAACTCTTATTTAGAAGAGAAAACCAAAGAAATTGAAGACATCCTAAAAACTCAAACTGAGCATCAAAAAGAAAAAGAAAGAATACAACAAAATATCGATAACATCAAAGCTTGGGGCAATCAGAAAGTAAAAGATAAAACTACTCACCTAGCATATGGACAAGTATTAAATAACACAGGTCTTGGCAGAGGAAGTATGGATAGTGGAATAATTGCAACAGCAAAGAAACTAAATAAAATGTTTGAAAAAATCAAATCATTTGATACACCTGAATTAGATAGAGAAGAAAATCTAAAAATTAAATATCTAAATTTCAATAAACCTAATACAATAGTTCTAAAAATAACAGATCTAGAAAAGAAGTTCGAGAATTTCAAATTATCGATTGAAAATTTCAAAATAGAAGCAGAAGAAAAAGTTGCAATTCAAGGATTAAATGGAAGTGGAAAATCAACACTTCTAAAACTAATAATGAATCAATTAGAAAAAGATAAGGGAGATATAGAAATTGGTGATAAAGTGAAAATTGGTTATTTGAGTCAAAAAAATGAAACTCTAAACTTTGAAAACACCGTTTTTCAAGAAATACTTGATTTAGATCTTAATTTAGATGAAAGTGAAATTAGAAAGTACTTAGGGAAATTTCTATTCAAAAAAAATGATGTCTTCAAAAACATCAAAGATTTAAGTGGTGGAGAGAAAATCAGACTTGGTATCCTAAAACTAATTTTAGATAGTTGTAATTTTTTAATTCTAGATGAACCATCAAACCATTTAGATATCAAATCAAAAGATGTACTAGCAGATGCATTAAACGACTTCCCAGGAAGTATTTTAGTTGTAAGTCATGACAATTATTTCTTAGACAAGTTTGCCACAAAAAAAGTTCAAATTATCAAAGGTAAACTAATCTAATTCTTTCAATTTCTGAATAATAAAAGGAATCCCCGAATTAATATACTCTACTGTTCCTTCAACAAAATCTTGAAGATTATAAACTCCAGTATCTAATAATTTAGTTTCAACATCATCTTCCAAATCTGTGTATTTACCAATTGCTATTTTATTTAACATTTATGTATCAAGGCCAT
>JAQICV010000047.1 GCA_027858315.1 Candidatus Woesearchaeota archaeon | reverse complement strand
TATTATCTAAAATATTTTCGAATTTTTCAAAATTTACTTGTCTAAAATATATGTTAAAAGTTAAAAATGCTATTCTTGAATGGATATCATCAAAATATTCTTCCATTATAAATTTAAAGTGCGTCTTTTTACCATTAAAAAATTTATCATCTATTAGATCATTTTTTAGCTCTTTTGTTGTTTGATTTATTATATCTATAATTTTTTGTGTATTATCTATCTCTATGTTAGGAATTATTATGTTGTAATAGCAATCTTTAAATTTGTAGTTAGTATCTGAGAAACAGCCATATATTAATTTATGTTTTGTTCTTAGTCTATTAATTAATAATGATGTGAAACCTTGTGTTAAAATATTTTTTATTAATGCCAGTTTGAATATGTCCTCTTCTTCTATATCTTCAAAAGTATGTATTAGGGAGATTATATTTTGGCCTTCGAATGATTTATTTTTTAGATAAATTACATCTTGTTGTTCTCTTTTTGTATCTATTGTGTTATCATATTTAATTCCTGAATTTAGATTGGAGAAGTATTTGCTTATTGTTTGTTCTAGTTGTATATTTTTAAAATCTCCTTCTAGATAAAAGAACATATTTTTTGCTGTAAAGTAAATATTTTTGTAATCGTCTAGATCTTGAACTTTAATATTTTTTAGAGACTCAATTGTTCCTAATATATTTCCTTTGTATTTTGTATTGTCGTATAGATAGTTATGAACGAAGTTGCCAAATATATATTCTGGCGAGATATTGTCATCTAGTATTTCACTTTTAATAGGGCCATTAATTTCGTGTTTAATATCTTTTTGTGTGTAGTTATTATCTGTTAGAAAACTTTTTGCAAGCTCTAAGACTACATCTAGTTTTTCAGGTAAGAAGTTGAAAAAAATAGTTATCTCATCATGGCCAGTTCCTGCATTAAAATCTATTCCATTAAAATCACAAAACTCAGCTAAAGTTGCTTCTGTATATCCTTTGATTTTAAAGATTAGGTGTTCTAATAGATGGGATAGACCATGTTTGTCAATTGGGTCATTTGCAGCACCAGAGTTGATAACTATATGAAATGCTATCCTATTTTTATCAGATTTTTGTTTAGAATAGATTTGTAATCCATTTTCTAATAGATATCTATTATCGTATAGAGGTTTCATAATAAATTAAGGAATAGTTTGTTTATATTGTTTGTTATTTGTGAAAGCTCTAATTAGGATATGAGTTTAATAGATTTTATATGTAATTGAGAAAAAAGCATAAATATTAAATATGAATTTAATTTGTAAATTATTATGGAAGAATATAATTTTCAATATTGTCAAAAGATTATTGTGTTATCGAAAGATAAGAATAGTGTGCTTCTTTGTAAAAGAAAAGGAGAAGCAGATTATGATGGAGTTTTTTCATTTATTGGAGGGAAGATGGAAAATACTGATTTATCTATTATTGAGGGTTTGAAAAGAGAGAAAGATGAAGAAGTTGGATTAGATTTTCAAGTATTACTTTATCCTACATTTAGTTTAAATTTATTGTTTAGAAAGAAAGATGGAAATTCTATGATATTACCTCATTATTTGGCAATTTATGAGAAAGGAAATATAGATTTAAATGAAGAATACTCAGAGTATCAATGGATTGAAATTGATAAATTAAATGAGTTTGAACCTAAGATTTCTAATATTCCTGAAACAGTAAATGAACTTTTAAGATTAGAAAAAATTGCAAAAGAAAAAGAATTTATATTAATTTAAACACTTTTTTCTCAACTTTTGTGGCACTCCTTTCCTCGACCACGTTCCACTCTGATTTTGCTATCTTGAATATAACTCTCATTATGAGTTCTTGTAATTATTTATGAAAGCTCTACTAAAAGTTTAAAAACAATTAAATTCACATTATTTTATGAAAACAATTATATTTGATTTTGATGGAGTTATTCACAATACATTTGATTTAGCTTATGGATTACATAAACAATTTCATCCTAAAAGTTCAAAGGAAATTTATCGCTCTTATTTTGAAGGTAATTTATTTGAAAAAATTGATAAGAAATTTGATCAACAAGCACACGATAAATTTAGAGAATTAGAATATGAAGCATTTAAAGAATTAAAGTTAGAAAGAGAGATTAGAGATGAACTTGAGAAATTAAGTAAAAATTATGATTTATATATTATTAGTTCAAATTCCATTAAAAATTTGAATTTATATTTTGAAAATAATAATTTCACTAATATTTTTAAAGAAATTTTAGCAGCAGAGGCTCATAAATCTAAGGTTGAAAAATTTAAAATGCTATTTAAAAAATATAATTTAGATTCGAACTCATGTATATTTGTAACGGATACTTTAGGAGATGTTTTAGAAGCAAATAATGTAGGAGTCAAATCAATTGCAGTTGATTTCGGATTTCATGAAAAAGAAAGATTAGAGAAAGGAAATCCATTTAAAATTGTTTCAAATTTTAAAGAGATAAGAAAAGAGATTGAAAGTATGTGAAAATAGATTTCATTTATGAAATCCTAAATCTGCAGGATTTATATCTCCACTAATATGTTCTAAATGACCACCTTCTGTTTCAAACTCTTTTCTTAGGATTTTTACTTTTTTAATTAAGTCGATTGTTTTTTTATCTTCTATTTTTGAAAAGCCTTTAGACCAGTAATCTATAACTAATTTGCTATCTCCAAATATATGTTTTATATTTAGTTTATTTGCTAGTTTTAGAGCAAGGTATAGTCCTACTAATTCTCCATAGTTATTTGTTACTAGTTTTCCTAAGTTGTAGTTGTCGTGCTTGTTGATTTTGTCTTTATTTAATATTTGGTTTAGTAATGGGTCTTTGTTTTTGTTTGTAAGTCTAACTTCAACTCCATCTCCTCTTCCAGTTCCTGCATCAAAGTATATTCCTTCTTGAAGTGGTTTGTAAACTTTTTTTATTTTAGGTTTGATTTCATATTCTGCTCCTTGATTTAGCCACTCATTTGCTTGGTCTTTTGTTTCAAATCCTTTGTATCTTGCATTTTGGCGTTTTGTATTTTGTTGACACTCATCCCATGTTTCAACTATTGCACTTTGTCTAGATTCAACTAAGTAATACGCATAGAAATTGTTCTTCTTTTTTTTCATCTTATTAATATATGATTTGTTTGTTTATAAAATTTTATTGTATAAAGTTTATAAATAGTTATATTTTGGATTTTATATGAATGAAAAATCTATTTTAGTTGCAGCAGCAATTATAGAAAAAGATGATAAGATACTAATTGCTCAAAGGAAAAATGATTCTAAATTAGAACCTAATATGTGGGAGTTTGCAGGAGGTAAAGTAGAGTTTGGCGAAAAACCTGAAGATTGTTTAATTCGTGAGATTAAAGAGGAGTTAGATTTAGAGATTGAGATTAAAAAATTATTTGGAGTATATTCTCATGTGTATGAGAAAGAGGGAACTCAGTATCATGTTATTTTAATAACTTATATTTGTAAATATATTAGTGGCCAGAAGAAGAATATTGAGTGTCAAGACTCTTTATGGGTATCTAAGGAGGAGTTATCTAATTATGAGTATGCAAAAGCTGATGTTAAAATCGTTGATGACTATGTTAGAAATTAACTAATTTTCTAATAAATTATATATATTTTTAAAGAATAATTTAGCATTATCTAAACTATTTTTACTAGGCAATAAATTAGCTTGAGATAATTTTTGATAAGTAAATTCTCCTCTTTTTTTCTTTTCTAATTTGAAAATACCTAAAAGCTCTTCGGCTTTTAAGATTAATTCTTGATAATAATTTAATAACTCTAAATCAATTTTACCATCCTCTACTAATTTTTCAAACTCTTCATAAGTTTTTTTATGCTCTTCTGGTGCTTTTGTTTTAATATTATTTTTCAAAAGGTATGCTTTTGCACAATAAAATATTGAATAATATGAATGTGTAATTACTGCAGAAAAAAATGTTTCATTAGAATCTATACTAAAAGAATTTTTCAAATCGTTACTATTTGAAATTTCAAATATAATTCTTGCTAGGTCTAATTCATTTTTTGCCTTATCTAAATATAATTTATAGGTTAAATCCATTTTGAACTCCTTTTTTTAATATATTATAAAATATATAAGAATTTATAATTGGTTTATTTTTTCTTGCAATCTCTTTTCCTAAATTTTCATAATCAACTTTTAACATTTTATTAAATTCTTCTTCTTCTATTATATGAATATCTAAATCTATTAATGATTTTAATTTTAAATTTTC
>JAQICV010000046.1 GCA_027858315.1 Candidatus Woesearchaeota archaeon | reverse complement strand
ATCTGGAAAGTTTATTCAAGTTATACCACAATCTAAACATTCGATTTTATTACTCTTCATGTTATATGTTTTTAAGGGATATAATAATCATCTATAAATGCTTCAGCTTCTTGTTTAGTTTCACAAGTTTTAAGTATTTCAATAGAAAATCTAGCTATATGATAATTATTAGTTATTTCAATATCTCCTGTTGCTCTTTTTATTACATAGTATTCCATTTTTATTTAAGATTATTTAATAATTCAACTAAATTAATTAGTTTTTTATTCATAATTCATTTATAAATTTATCTTGTAAAGTTTTTCTATTTTTATTTTCTTAGCATTATAATCTTCATCAAATTCAGACATAACACTTTTTAATACTTCTGGGATTATAGTTTTAAATATGTATTCTTTAACTTCTTCTAAAGATGTATAAGTTTCTCTTTCATCATACAATCAAGAAGTTTCGGTAAAATCTTGTTTATCAAACTCTTTTATTAGTTGTTTTTTGTTCATAATAAATTATTATCAATTATTAAATTAGTCTTCAATTATAAATCAAAGTGCTTTTAAAAAATCTTCTACTTGTTCTTTCTTTAATTTAGAAGTTCATCATTTACCATAAAATTTACAATCCATTAAATCAGCTTCTGTTAAATTAGCTTCTCTTAAATTAGCTCCTCTTAAATTAGCTCCTCTTAAATCAGCTCCACTTAAATCAGCTTCACTTAATTTAGCTCCATTTAAATTAGCTCCTATTAAATTAGCTTCTCTTAAATCAGCTTCTCTTAAATCAGCTCCACTTAAATCAGCTTCACTTAAATTAGCTTCTCTTAAATTAGCTTCTCTTAAATCAGCTTCTCTTAAATCAGCTCCTCTTAAATCAGCTTCACTTAAATCAGCTTCTGTTAAATTAGCTTCTCTTAAATCAGCTCCTGTTAAATTAGCTTCACTTAAATTAGCTCCACTTAAATTAACTCCTATTAAATCAGCTCCACTTAAATCAACTCCTGTTAAATTAGCTTCTCTTAAAACCTCTTTAATGTTATTATATATAGTAGAAGTAAATAATACATTTCAAAATATACTTTTTATTTCAAACTTAATAGTTTCTTCTTTTTTATTATTTTTAACTATCTCATCAATTTGTTCTTGACTTAGTTCTATTTCAGTGTTGTTTAATATAATTTTCATATTCTTTTATTATCAATTATTAAATTCCAATACTTGCATAGCTTTTTTAGCTAATTCATCTGTAACTTCTTTTAATTCTCTTTCTTTAACTTCTTTTCTAATTAGATTAGCTGTAATAAGTTCAGGATTAGTTATATTTTTTAGTTTATCATTATACCAGTCAATCATAACTTTTGCTTCTTCTTTTTGATGTCTTAAATCATCACAGTCTAGTTCTAGTTGTTCTAAATTATCGTTCAAGGTTATTTAGTTATTTAGTAAAATATTATTTATGTTCAATGATTAAAGTTTTTTTATAATGTTCTGTTTCACTTGTTTCAATATAATTTAGATTTTCTAATGATTTTAATATTTTTTTAGATAATCATCTTTTAGATAATGTAGTTATATATGGTGCATTTAATTCTAATGCTTTAGATATTTGTATATTAGTTAGTATTTCTTGTAATTCGTTTAATTTAGTCATTCGTAGGAGTTTATTTAGTAAGTTTACGACCTCTAAGGTGTTTTTTATCTCAAGTAGCTTCTGATAATAGTATTTCTAGTTTTGTAATTCTTCTATTTCTATATTTAATTTTTCTATCTGATACTATTTTTTCATTTTCTAATCATTCTATTTCTTTTTCTTGTGATTCCATTATTTTCCCTATATGATTACATACTTCTCTATCTATATCTTGTTTAGCTAATAGATTATCTGTAGTTTTATTTAATTGTTTATTCTTTTTATAATATGTATAGTTTCAAATTAATGTTAATACAAGTAGTATTGTTAATGTTATTATTCAGTATATCATGTTTATTTAGTTAAAAAGTTATAAATCCTATCTAGTAGGCTAATTGTAATTATCTTAATGCTATTTCTATTCTTATATATTACATTACTAGGGATACTAATAATTGTAAAATATTCTATATATCTTTCTCATTTAGTTTTCTTAAATGTAACTCATGCTTTTCTTAGGCTATATAAATGTCATCAAAATCTCCAACCAGCTAATCTATTTAATTCTATATTGCTTAGAGTTTGTCAATTATCCATTGCTTCTAGTATCTTTATAGTTTTTGCTTTCATAATTAGTAAATTAGTTATAAGATTCATATAAACTTTGTATTTCTCTACTTGTTATTGTAATTGGTAAATCATACTTCTTACAAAATGCTAATATTGTATCAATTAATTTAGTTCATTTTTCCATAGATAAATTAGCTGTGTGTTTTTCTATCAATACATCTTTAGTAATTCTACCTATTGTTACTTCTTTAGTTCCAAATACTCATCATAACATCATATCATGAATATCATCTTTATCTTCTCATAGATGATTTCATATATCTGTAAATAATTTCTGAAATGCTTTATTTTGAGATAATGTTCTTCAAGATTTATTCTTTGTTTTCTCACAAACCCAGTTTATATCTTCTTTCTGAGTTTGTAAGTATTCTATTAATTCTAGTGTTTTCATAAGTTAAATATTAAATTCTCAAACTTTTTTATAAAATACTATCTTTCATTCTTCTTTTTCAAACTTATCAAAATTAAGTGAATCTCTATAAGTTATATATTCTTTTTCTTTTTTATCTCTTTCAGTATTATCTTCTAATTTTACATCTTTTATAATAGGAGTAGATTCTCTAAATTCTCTTTTTTTATTTTCTTCAACTTCTTTTTTTAATTTTTCATTTTCTAATCTAATTCTTTCATTATCTTCTTTTTCTTTTTTTATTCTTTCATCTTCAGCTTTTTGTTTTTCTATTTTTTCTTCATATTCATTTTTAGCATTTTTAAGAAAAGCATTAAAAACTGATTCTTCCATTTCTCATAAAGCTATTGATTCTATATTTAATACTTCAAAAGGTACTAATAAAGAAATTCTTTCTAATCTTAATTCTTTTATTCTTTCAATTTCTAAATTTTCAAAATGTTTTACTATTTTATCAAGTTCTTCTTCTTTTTCAGATACTACATCAACTATTAAATTATGACATTTTTGTATAGCATTTCATATTTGTAACACTCCAGCTTTTTCAGTATCTTTTACTTTTTTAGTAGAAGTTCTAATTTTTGCAATATCTAATTTAACTCTTTTAGCTCTTTTCACTAATTCTTCTGTAATATTTTTTTTACTTTCTTCCAATACTTTTGATATTTCAGGTATAAAAGTTTTGTATTCATCTGCTAAAGGAATAAAAGGAATTTTAATTTCTTCTACTCTTTCAATAGTTAATTGAAAATCTTTAGCATTAATATTTAGTAATTCTGTATGTTCCATCTGTTTGTTTCATTAAGTAGTAAACCTATTGGTTATCTAATGCTAATATCATTTCTCTATGAGTTTTTTTAATTAGCTTATTTCAATTATCAGTTACTTTTTCAAGTAATTCTTTTCAAGTAGTCTTTCATTCAGCTACTAAATCTTTCCAAGTATCTATATGTTTTTCTGTATCATTATAGAATGGTTTTATAGGTCTTTCTTCTTTTGGATAATGGTCTTTAGTATTTCATTCTTTACTTGCTAAATTTCAGTCATCATCTAAATCTGTTTGTATGTTTAGTAATTGTCATAGATTATATCTTTTTCAATATGTTATTTCTGAACCTGCTTTTTGAGGGTCATTATTTAATACATTAAATTCACTTTCTACTTTTGAATCATCTTCAGTATCTATTAATACGGTAGTTAGTTTATTATCTTTTGTGTAATGATAGCAAACTATTTTCTTTTGTGATAGTTTTTCATTATAAACAGAGATAATATTATCTAGTGTTATATATTTTGATTTAAAGAATGGATTACTAGCATCTTTCTTTAATGTTGTACTTTGTTGTTGTATATCTAGTAATTTTGTATATATACTCATTATATCTTATTAAATTTTAAAATGTAATCATTAATCTTTTCATTTGTCTTTTCAAATATTTGTCTAACTCTTGTTTCAGTTATTCAATATTTCTTTCCTGTTATTTTGTAAGTTATCTTATTTCAAAATCTTGAAAAATATATATCCTTTTCTCTTTCATTATAGAATAGTAAATTAATATTCATTCTTCTCTTTGTTTCTTATTTATTAATATAATCTATTTCTCTATTCTCTATTTCTTCTGTCAGTTCACTCTTATATATCCAACCTATTAATTGACCTTTCTTTTTAGGTAAATGATTTAGATATATTTTAGCTTCTTCTTTACATATTTCTTTATATTCTTTTTTTACTTCTTCTCATCTTATTTTTCTTTCAGCAAATAACTTTTTTTCTTGCTTTAAACTTAAATGTCTTATTTCTTGTGAATTATTGTAAGCATTTAATACTTTAAATCTTTCTCCTGCTTCTTTACTGTTCATAATTAAGTAGTTATCATATATTTATCATTTTTTAGTTTTAACTCATATCAAGCATCTAACCAAAATTTAATATAATCATCAAATTCTAATGTAAGTAAATCTTTTGTATCTACACTTGCTTCTCAATATGAAGTATCTCCAGTAAGTACATCTACTTTTCATTCATTATGAATAATAATTCCAAAATTGTTTATTAATTCTTGAATATCATCAGTAGATAATTCAAAATCAAAGTATATTTCCATAGTATAGTAATTAGTAAGTAATAGTTTATCAAGAATGTAGCAGAGATTAAACAGGCTGTTTTGTTTCTGTTATTTTTGATAACTCAAGTATATCTATATTGCAACAAATTGCAAGTTTTTCTTTTATAATGTTTACTTTTCTTTTAAATACTCCAAACTAATGTTTAGTTTAAGCCAATTAAAAAAGACTATAATTTAGTCTTTAATATCTATAATCAAGTGCATGGTCTTTTCAGCCACCACTCCAAACTACTATTTTCACATTTTTAAATCAAGCTAATATTTCTAATAGATGGCATATTCTAGGGTTTGGCATATAATTACATGCTCAATGTGGTTCATTTTTAATTAATGTTCCATCAACATCAATGCTATTACTATTTTTTTCATATTTCTTTTATTAAGATTTTTACATAATTCTTATCAGAGTCGTGTTTTTCTAATTTTATAATTTTTATTTTATGGTCTTCTAGTCATTCTATCTTAGTACATAGATAATCAGTTAGTAGTTTTTCATAATTTCACACATCTTTAACCCTTTTCTTTCATTCTAAGGTATATAAACTAAAGAAGTAGTTATAGTTTACCTCTAACCATTCATCTCAAGTTATACGACCTTTAAATCAGTTTTTAGAATATTCTATATCTGCAAGCTGAATCCATTTTTGATATTCAGGACTTTTATATCTTCTTACCTTTCAAGCATAGGCTATATTAACTGATGGAGGCATAGGTAGTTGTATTGATATGTATTCTTCTTTAGCCATATTTTTCCTTATTAAATTTTAAATCAAATTCTTTATGGCAGTTATAAGTCTTTCAAGTCTTATCCATAGTTTCAAATATTCAATGAACTAAAGCTATATTATTTTTATCATATCTTAACTCAGGATTATCTCTTTTATTTAACTTGTGTGCAAAAACAGATGGGTGGAATAGTTCTATATGCTTTCAACAATTCTCGCAAGTGTGAGGTTGTTCTAACCACATCTCTACAAATACTTTCATTTCAGAACCTTGTTTTCTTATTCTAGCTTTTCTTTTAACTCAGATTAGTTTAGGTTTTGTTTTCTTTAATTCATATACTTTCTTAGGTTTACTAGCTTCAAAAGCATACTGACATTCTTTACATCTTGAATACATTAACTCGTGTCATCTAGGTTTTTTACAGTCTTTACATAATTTAATTCACATATATTTTATATTATGTTATCTAAAATACTTTTTTAAAAGGATAATCTAATACTACAGGTTCTCATTTTTTATTAGTTCATACAATAGTATTTCATCAATATTGATTAGTTTCTACTTTATGTATGTTTCATATAGGTCATTTTTTCATCTTTGTTTGTTATTAGTATTTATAATATAGTTATTTAATTTCCTTAATTTTATTTCTTAGAAAGTCTAATTCATTTTGGTTACTTTCCATTTGTCTATTATATCATTTTTCTTCTAAAATATTATTTCTAAATTCTATAAGTTTTCATAATTCATAAAATAATTCATTTAAATTTTCTAATCTTTCGGTTATTACGATTTATAATTTATTTTTTCAGGTAAATTAATTTTATAACATATAAATATTGAATGAAAAGTAGCTCATCATGTTTTTTCTCATCTTAATATTTTTGGCGTTATATAGTTTATTCTTTTTTCAGGTATAATTATTTGTATATCATCATTATTAAATAATTCCATTGCATCAACTCATCAAAAATGTTCTAATCTTTGTAAACTTATAAATGGTTTTCATAATTCATATGCTCTCCTAATAAATTTCTTATTTCATTTAAAGGGTGGATTTGTAAACCATATATCCCAATGTTCTTTTGGTTGTTCTAATAAACAATCAATATCTTTATTTCATACTACTTTAAAATTTCTTTTTTCTAATGCTCTAGCTAAATGTCATAATCCATAACAAGCCTCCCAATACACTCTATTTTTTGGTAAAAATTCTTGTATATAGTTTAATGCTTCATCAGGAGTATACATATCATTGAAATTTGCTAATTTTATATCTCTATCCATTTTTATTTTAATTTAAGGAATAATTTAAGTAAATCTTTTTCTTCTTGTTCAGTATATAAGTGTAGAGGCTTGTTTGGTATATATAAATAACTACAAGAAACATAATTTTGAACATTGTTATCTGTATTAAATTCATATATAGGTGCTTCTCATTTTTGAAACTCTATTTTATCTTTTTTAAATAATAT
>JAQICV010000045.1 GCA_027858315.1 Candidatus Woesearchaeota archaeon | reverse complement strand
TTTTAGAAACAATTAGACTAAAAGTAGAGAGTGAAGAGATAGAATCTAAGAGTGATATTCTTGTAACAGAGAATCTATTTTTAGTAGCAAGTAGCTCTTCAGATAAAGATTCTGAGATTGACCCTATGCAAATTGAGTGGGATGAGATTATAGAGGACTTTACAGAGTTTATTCTGACTATGAATGGAATATGGTTATGGGAGCCTGTTACACCTACTCTACCTCTAAGAATTGAGATGGATATAACAAGTCAGATCTATAGATTTTTTGATAAAGTAGAAACTGAAATTGACATAGAAGCAATAAGGGAATTTAGAGATAGCATACTTGAGTTAATTGAGATAGACTTTTTTTATAATTCAATAAAGTTTTTTAATGAGCCCGAGTTATTTGATCTATTTTATGATTGTACAGAGTGTGAAGAGGCTTGTGAAGAAAGAAACGAATTTGAAGTTAGAGTTTATAGAGACGAGGAGGAGTAATGGATTTATCAAAAATAGAAAAGGCCTTTAAAAAGATAGAAAAAGGAAGTGAGGGTTCTGTTGTAGACCTAGAAAATTATCAAAATATAGATAGAGTTCCAACAAGATCACCAGAACTAAATAAAATTCTAGGAGGTACAGATATTAAAGGTGTTCCTAAGGGTCGTATCATAGCCTTGGAGGGGGAAAATAACCACGGTAAGAGTCTTCTATGTTACATATTTGGTAGAGCCTTTCAGGATGCCTCAGAATATGTTTGTTACCTAGATTTCGAGCATTCGTTCACTGAGGACTTCGCTATCAAACAGGGTTTATTAACAGACTCAGATAAGTTTAGACTTATTAGACCTGAGAGTTTGACTGAGGGCTTTGAAATAATAGAGCAACTAATAGAGGCAGGAGTAAAATGTATTATCCTTGATAGTATCGCACTAGCACCTACTCAACAAGAATTAGATGGAGATCACTCAAAACAGCATATGGCTATTAAAGCTAGGGTAATGGCTCAGTCACTTCGTAAAATAGTGCCTATGGTATCTGATAGTAATACTACTTTATTTATGACTAATCACCTTATGGTGGACCCTTCTGTAATGTATGGCTCAAATCTAGTAAATCCAGGAGGTAGGGCCCAGAACTATGCATATGCTATTAGATTAAGAGTTAGACGAACAGGCTATATTACTCAAGGAGAAGAAGCTGTAGGATTTAAAATGGATGTAAAAAGTTTCAAGAATAAAACAGCACCACCAAATAAAGTTTGTAGTCTTACATTTATGTATGAGACTGGCTTAGATACTTTTGACGATGTAATAACTCTATTTTGTGGCCAAGAAGTAGTCCATAAAGGAGGTGGTGGGAACTACACTTTTAATGACATAAACGATGAACCTGTTAAAATTAGAGGAAGAGTACCTTTAATAGATTACTTTAAAGAAAATGAAGACTTGTTTAATAAGTTTAAAGTTGATGCAGGATTAGAGATTCCTAGTGAGGAAGGGATAAAAGAATAAAATAAAACTTTATCACATATTTTTAATAAACCTCTTGACTTAATATCCCAAGAGGTTTACTATTACCTTAAATGAAAGATAATAAATGAAAAGGAATTAGACTACTATGAAAGACAAAACTGAAAGAACTTTTTATGAGGTAATTAAAATTGTATCTCACATAGCGCTTTTAACAATCTCAACACTTTTAACTATCAACTTATTCACTAGCTTTAGTGAGAATCCTTTATATAAGGTTCTTTGGATACTGTTAGGTGTTACTTTAGAATTAATAAAGGTGTATCTCTTTGTCGTGGCTAAAGCTCATCTACAACTTAAAAGATTTACTTCTTATGTAAAGAGCTTTTTCTTATTTCTTATATACTTAGGCCTAGCCTTCGTGTCGTTTACAGCCTCATCAGGATTTACATTAATGTCGATAGGTCAACAAGCTTCTACTTCTATTATATTAAATGAGTCAAGTGATATTAGTTTAATAGATAGAGAGCTTAATCAATTAGATATCAGTATTGACTCTTTAAGACTACAACAGGAAACTGCTATTAAAAAGAAGGGTGATATAAGAGCTGACTGGTCCACTGAAAAGCAAGATGTAATTATCTCTGACATTACCTTAGATATTAATACTAAGAATGAAAGGATAAATGAATTATTACTTGAGAAATCTAAAATCGTAAATGCTAAAGTTTCTAGTAAAGCTGCTAACTCAAGTGATATATTTACTTTACTAGGTGAGGCTATTAACTTGAGTGGTGAAGATACTATGCTATATCTTATGTTATTACTAGCTCTTTTACTAGAAGTTATTACAGCTGCTACATCTGGAAATTATCATCTAGATAAGACTAAAATACAGTCTAATTTGCCTGAGGATAAGCATGAGGAGACTTTACAAGAAGAAACAACTTTAGCTACTACTCTTCCTGTACAAGAGACTGTAAGCTATAAATTAGACAATGAGGAACTATCAAGATATATAAAAGCTTTGGTTAAAAATACTAAAG
>JAQICV010000044.1 GCA_027858315.1 Candidatus Woesearchaeota archaeon | reverse complement strand
AGATTATTCCAATCTATCTTATTTTCTAAATGAGGGAACTTTTGAAAGTGAGCAATAATTTCATCTTTCTGTTCCTGAGATAAAGAAGGAATTTTATTGATTAAATGATCTTTCTTTTCCAGTAAGTCTGTTAGTAGTGTACGTACATCATAGTTCTTTTCTTCTAAAAACTTTTTAATAAAATTATTCATTATCCTATTACCTCTTCAGATATTTCTTGTAGTTTTCTATTTCTACTCTTATTTAAAATAGTTAGGTTAATCTCTAAAAGTTTATTGTTTTTAGTAAAAGAGCTATAGTAATGTCTATAATTTGATATCCCTTCTGTTAGACCTAGTTTCTTTTTATTCATAAAATAGACTTCTCTTACAAGTTCTTCTGAAAGATAACCACCTTTAATCTTTTCTTTTATTTTTTTAATCTTAGACTCCTCAATGGGTTCTTTTGACTTTTGATAAATCTTTACCCATTTGTCAATATCTTCAGGACTAAGAAAAGAATGATCTGAAAAAATTTGCTGTACTACTTCTACTGGTAAAGACTCTCCTCTATCTAATCCTAAAGAGTCTCCTAAATCTGATAGAATAGTTTTTGCTAAGCTGATACTATCGGATTTAAGTCTCATTTTATCACTATTAACTTCTTCTACAGGGAAATGCATATATAGTTCAAACTCAGTGTCTTCTCCATCAAATTCACCAGTAAGCATTAAATGAGTTCTATAAAGATAAGTAAGTTGTTCTAAAATAGCTGATTGATTAGCATATACTTTTCTAGCAAATACTTTAGATTGTTGTAATAAATTCTGTCCTGAGTTACCCCATGATCTATCACCTTGTTTAATATATCCAGGGGGTATTCCAGTAGACATTTCTAAATCTTCTCTTTTTGCATCTAAGTCACCTAAAGCTTTAAGGTCAATACGAGATTCTTTTAGAGTAAAGTCATATAGACCATCTACTGTGAAAATAGGCTCATTGATAGTAAGTTCATCAGGATCTTTAGAGTTTTGATTTATATTATTAATCATTTGTCTAACTCTATTAACTTGCTGATATACTTCTACCTCAGTCATATCATCCCCTTTTTTGATTGTATATATTTCTTTTGGAAAAGAAGCACTTCTAGCAGAGTCTATTAACATCTCAGTAGCTTTAAAGCTTTTATATCTTGCCAAAGAACCAATAAACAATGGTCTTCCATAAGGGGCAAATTCTGAATGGTTAGAATATCTTCTAAAATGACAAACATTCCATGGAGGTAGAGCATTACCAGCTATATCTACAAACCCCATTAAGTATGATTTATACATTGCATTATAATTATCATATTTTTTATTAGTAAGCATATCAGCAATATCTTTAAGTCCTTTTTCTCTACTACTTATACTAGCAATAGCCCCTTGCTGTTCTTTAGTCATAGAAGATAAAGCCTTAACAGGATTAAATTCTAAACGATCTTTAATTAAAAAAGGAGATAATGGAGTTACTTCTGTAATACCTTTTAGTAAATCTACAGATACAGCCATAAAATCATCAGCATAAACAGTGAGATTCCATGAGATATTTCTGAGTACATTATCACTAATACCAATAGAGTCTAACCAGCTATAGAAATGTTTTTCAATATCTTTTTTCTTACCATTGATTCCTATAGTATTACCAGATTCATCAGCAGTAATAGCTTCCTCAGTATAGGTAGTAGCTGAAGTCCACATTAAACCTTCATTATAGATCATATATTCCAGTTCTTTATATCTGGCTATTCTATGATTATAATCAGCACCTTGTTCACCTAATATGGTAGCATTAGATTCAAAATAATTCCATGCTTTCTGAACTTCAGAGTTCATTTCTATAGGAATTATTCTTTGAGCATCTTTAGCATTTTCAGCGTCTTTAGGATTAACTCTACCAGGATAGACTTTCTTTACTCCATTGGTAGACTTCTTAGATAGACTAAACCTTTTAAAAAGTCTTTGAAAACCATTATTCTTTTTTTGTGTATTGTTAAGTTTTTTTTGTTTTGCCATGAATTAAAACCTCTCTAGTAGAATAGTTAGTATATTTAATAGAAGGTTTTTTGGTCCCTAGACATTTTACTATAGTTCATTTCATTATCCATTTTTAATGCACGACAATTATCAGGGATAGTGGTAGAAGTAGAAAGCAGATCAGCCCTAATATCTCTCTCCATATCACCACCACATTTAGGACAGTCTAAACTATTAGGTAAATTGTCATTAATTGAATATTGGAAAACATCACTGTAACTACAATTTTTTGTAGAACATTTATAAGAATAACGCATAAAAAATCCTCCATATAAATTAGTTTATATGAAGGATAGTTAATTTTTTTATTATATACTAAAAATAGATTATATTTTAAAATAACAATTCTTCTAAGTAGTCTGGTTCAAGACCCCATCTATCCATACAATAGTCATAGGGAATTTCCCCATCTTCCAAAAGAGAATTGAGTTCTATTTTAGCATCTTCAATCTCTTCTCTTGCATCAGCTTCACTCATTCCATCTCTTTCCATCAACACTTTCAATAATGATTCACTCATACTAATTTACCTACCTTTGTTATTATACTGCATTGAAGGAAGTCAGAAGTAACAGTTTGTCTAAATTGAATAAGAGTACTCCCATCAGCATAGATTTTAGTTTGCCAAACATTAACATCTTCATTAGGTATTAATATACCATCTCTATTTTCTATAATACATTTTTCTTGTTTATTAGTATTAAAACAATGCAGATCAAAAAATCTACTATCATAATATCCATCAGGATAGGCAATGTCTTTAGGATATAAATGTATTACATTAAACTCCTTCAAATCAGAGTTTAAAGTATATTTATCAAGTAGATTAATCTTAGATTGTACTTTAGAAGGATATACTAATGGTTTATTGACTAGACTCTCATATAGTTTAAAAGCCATATTTGTTTCTTCTTCCATATATTGATAATCAAATTGTTCAAAGTCATAGTCTAATTGTAGTTTCTTACACTGATTTTCAAATTCCTGTTTTATATTCCTCATTTCATTTCTCCTTTAAAAAACCAATTTTCTAAAATATTAGAAATCTTTATCTTCTATTCCATCTCAAACTTGTTTATTGTTTTTCCGTTATCTTTAGTCCATCGGTATATTACAATATCTGAATCATAAGCGAAGAAGGAAGGTAAACACCAGTTGATAGGGTATAGGCCAGTTTCTACATCAAACTCATACATACAAACTCTAACATCAGAGTTATTAACCAAAAAGTACAAAACCTCCTCTCGGGTCATAATTCGTTTCTTACACTGATTTTCAAATTCCTGTTTTATGTTCTTCATTTCATTTCTCCTTTTAATATCTTATATATAAGAGTATATATGATAGAGAGACTATTGTCAAGAGAAAGTTTTAATTATTTTTCTGTAGTCTATCCTAATATTTTACTGATTGATATCAATAAAATATTTAAAGATATTCTTTAATAGTCTATGTGCTAGAAACCCATCAGTACAAGAAAATATTAGAATACCTCCTATAAATAGATATAACACCTCATTGAAGTCGTTTTCCAAAAAGAACTTATGATTAGATATAGTAAAACCAGAGCTATCTACTGATATATTTTCATTGTTCTGGAGATAATCTTTCATCATAGTTTCAAAAGCATTATCTTTATTGTTATCTTGTATATTAGATTCATTATCACTATAGCATAAAAGTAGCCCATCTACTTTTTTACATAAACTATCCTCATCCTCATTATGGAATATAGTATATGATACCCCATTCTCAGTATTTTCAGCTTTAAAATCATATACATGATCTTTAGTCTCATATATTGTATATAATATTTCCTCCTCATATCCCATAAAAGGAATATCTATGTATAAACATATTTCCTCTTGATGTTCTTCAGGTGCATAATCATCATCCACCAAGATACCACAACTCAGTCCTTTTTTTAGTAAACTCCTATTTAAACTTCTTAAACTCATATTAATACCTCCTTAATATGTTACTTCTTTACCTTGATCCCAAACTTCCCAAGCATTAACTTCTTCCATCTCTCCTGTTTTCTTATTCTTTTCCATTTTAGTAGCTTTATATGTTCCATGATAATCAGCTAGGTTACTTTCAACTTCAAGAGGAATTCCATTATATTCAGGATAGTCTTTTTCACCAAATTCATGAACAATCTTAATAAACTCTTGTTCTTCGGAATTGATAGAATACATCTCACCAGCATCATGAATACACCCCATAATATAACTTCTTAAATTATGTTCTCTAGTATAATTCCATACATCTAATAACCATCTATTCACTACCACACTTTCAAAAGACTGTACTCTACTATTGATAGATATATTTTGATTATTCTTAATTTTAATATTTGAAGAGTCTTTTCCTTTATAGTATAGGTAAGGAAGTCTTCTAATAATACCATGAGATGATCTTGTAAAACCATCATTTTCAGCATCAGCAATACATTTATCAATCCATGCTTTAAGCACCTTATATTTTTTAAAGAAGTTCTCTCTAAAGAATGAAGCAATTACCCAAACATTAGCAAAATGATCTTTATCTCCGATAGTAGTAAACATATCAATTTCTTTTTCAACTTCTGATTCTTGTGGAGAATTACCATATAATACAGCTTTCCTTCTTTTCACCTTATAGGTTAAATCATTATTCATTACAAAATCTCTAGCTTCTTCTTTAGTCCATTCATCATATAGTGATTGCTGTGCAAAAGAGAAAGCACTAGTGCCGAATAAAAGTGAGAAATTGCAATTTCCAGAAACATATTTCCCTTTATCTCCTACTACAATTAGCTCATGACTAGGAACATCAAAACAATATACATTCTTTTTTTCTTTCTTTCTAATTATCCTTTTGATACCAACTGTGTTCATCTAACACTCCTCCTCTAATTCTAATACCTAAGTTAATTTCTGTTATTATTTTATACTTATATTCTTTTTTAGTACAGTAGTCAATAAGAGTATCCAATTTAACCTTAGTGAGCTACCCAAAGTTAAAACTTTGGGCTTCTTGTTGAAAAATAGTAAGGTAATAAGCATACCAACCAAATATAGTTGAAAGAAATTCATTATTGGTTTCCTCCTGTTTTAAAATAAGGGTTTAGATTTATATATCTTTCAAAATAATCTACATTTTGTTCTTTGGCTACTGTTTGCCATATAAACCAAGTATAAGCAGAAACACCGCCTCTTTTAGGATTATCTGTATCTTCTTCAGTCATAAAAAACTTTGGTCTCATTAGATATTTTCCTCTATAATAGGGCATATCCATGAATAAGCTTTGAAACTCATTATAGTTAGTTACATTCTGAGGAAGGATACTGATAATATGATCAGCAATAGTAAAAGCCTTATACATGAAGTTTTTCTTATCACTATAGGGAGAGTTCATGATTATATAATCATAATGGTCTAATTCTAAATGAAAGTTTCTACCATATTTAAGGTCATACTCAGTGATATTATTATATCCATATTCCCTTAATACATCTCCTATAGCATAGTTACCACAGCAGGGGTCAAGTATTTTTGCTTTTTTTGGTATTTTATGATTATCCAAGACAGCCCTTACACAAGGTTTAGGTGTTTTGTAATCATCCCCTGTATTTCCTCTTCTACTATGTGCATCTGCATTTCCCATATTTTATTTTACCTCTTTACTTAAAATAATAGCGATAAGAGCAACTATACATATTATTACTTGATCTAATAGACTATCAATATGAAATAACCTTTCTACAATAGCCCATATTACTGATACAATAAATATTATCGTTAATGCTGTTATTCTTTTCATAGTCACTCCTTTAAATCTCAATCATATTGATATCAAAGTTAGTTGTCAAGTAGGTCTTCATAGCTTCTTTATGGGTAATGTAGATAGTCTGTCCATAGATATCATTCATACCTCCCATAGTTTCATACATAGCTTCAGCATTGATATCATCAGCAGATTCATCAGGTTCATCTAATAATAGACAATCTAACCCTAGTGATTTATTAAAAGAATTAATAAAAGCAAGCTGGATAATCTTTCTTTCTGCCCCTGAAGTACCACCTCTCGCTGAAATCTTTCTATCACCTTCACCATATAATAACTTAATAGAACTAGCATTTTTCTTAAACTCAATTCCTAAATCTCTATCATATATCTGATTAATAAACTTATTCATATCATATTCAATTTCATCTATCTTTGAATCAATTACAAAGTTAGGGAAATCTTTTAGAAGAACATCTTTGACTAATTTATTATCAATAATAGACTGAGTAGTATTATCCTTATCCTTATGGGTTTTCTTTAGTTTTTTCTTATCTTCTTTTTCTTTCTTTTCCTCTTCAGTATTAGCTATCTTTATTCTTTCTATATCTTCTTTTACTTTAGTATAATGAGAGAGTTCACTTTTCAATGTAGAAAGGCTTCTTTCCAGAGAGTCTTTTCTATGAGTCTGTTTTTCAATTTCAGCAATCTTCTCTTCCAGACTAGAGATTTTAGACTCTTTTAGCTTAATAGACTTATCAATACTAAATAGTTTATTTCTATAAGAATCAGCTTGATTAGCCTTATCTTTTAGTGATTCAATATCTTTGTCAAGGATTATAATTTGATGTTCTATATCCTTAATTTTAGATTCACACTCTATTATTTCAGCTTCATAGGCTACTATCACCTGATCAATATTATATAGGTCTTGTGTAAGAAATCTATTTATTTCTTCAGTATATTTAGCTATAGAAGACTCAGCTATTCTTTTTGCTTCCTTTACTTCATCATTTTTTCTCTTAATAGCTTCAATATCAGCTTTTTCAGTTTCAAGTTCTTTAACTTCCTTATTAAGAATAGAAATAGTTTTCTGAAGGACTTTTATATCATTCTCCTTGTCTTCAGTAGAATGAATATCCCATGGTCTATTACAGGTAGGACAATTACCAGATCTTATATTAGAGATTTCTTTTTCTAAATGCTTTAGATTAGTCTCCGCAATAGTCAACTCTTTATATTTCTGATCTAGTAAAGACTGATCAAAAGATTTTATTCTTTTAACCTTAGCTTCCATGACTTCTTCAAAACCTTGTGTATGATCTTTAATCATTGATTCAGTATCAACTCTTCTTAGCTGTCTTTCAGATTCAGCATCTTGTTTTTCTTTATCAAGATCGTAGGACTTCAAATTATTTTGATAATCAGTAAGACTATTTTGAAGATCATCCTTTCTTAAATTTAGTTTATCTTCCTCACTAGAGATATTATCTATAGACTGTAAGGTTTCTTCAATGGAAGAATATTCTGTTTTGAGTTCTGTTATTTCATTATAAAGAGATTGTTTATTATCCTTCAGTATATTAACCTGTGCAATATCCCCTTCCAGTTCCTTGAGGATTGTCACTATAGACTCTTTCTCTTTTACCTTGCTCTCATACTCTGTTTCCAAGAAAGGAAGTTCTGGTAGTTCTGATAGAGTATATGTTTGATTTTCTAATAGGTATATATCTTTCTCAATTTGTGTTAACTGATCTTGAAGTTCTTTAATCACTGGTTCAATATGTTCTTTTACTTTTTTAGAGAAATCAAGATTCTGAACCTGTTTAAGAAGTTCTCTCCTCTCTGCATCTTTACACTCTACAATTTCTGCTTCACGTTGTTTTGATATTAAGGCATAGCTCATAATTTCAATATTAAATACTTCATTAAGAAACTTATTTACATCAGAGTTCTCAGCTACGAATTTATCATCAATATATAGTGATCGTTTGGAAGTCCCTGTATTACCTTTCTTACTATATTCCATCTCAATATAATATTCATGTTCCTCATGACCAAACTTAATATTAATATAAAATCTATTTTCCTTATTATAGTAATTACATAGTGACTCCATTTTATCAGGCTTCTTATCAAATAGTAGAAGATTAATTATATCAATAATGGTGGATTTCCCTTTTCCGTTTCTACCTAGAATAAGATTTGCACCTTTTTTGAAAGTGAAGGTTCTTTTTCCTTGGTAAGCTTTAAACCCATCTGCTGTTATACTATCTATTCTCATAATTTCACCTCAATTTTTCCGTTATCTTTAGTTCCTAATTTGTTATTTATACTATGTACTATATTATATAAGTTGTCAATAGCCTCTTCATAAGTAATAGTGGTAATAATATCACCGTCTATAGTTTTTCCCCTATATATAGTTTTATTTGGGTTAATAACTAGTCTATAGGGACTATAAGTACTAATATAGCAAATATTTATAGTAGGTTTTTGGTGACTTATCCATTCCCATCCTTTATCTTCTAGCCAACCAAGAAGAATACTAAACTGTTCTTTATTACTACATATTACGATTGATCCTTTCAAAAGAGAATTTCTAAACATTGTTTATTCCTTTAAAATAGTTTCTACTATATCTGAAACTTTATCAGATAATCCAGATTGTTTTCTATATAGCTTAAAATATTCTGATAGAGAAATATTATCATTATCCCCTCTATTTTCTTCTATATCTATTTCTTTTTGAGTTTTCTTTCTCTCTATTCTACGATAATAGAAGTCTTCATCCTGACTCTTATAATAGTCTATAGCTTGTTTTTTATCCAGTGCTTCTTTAACTGTCCAGATAGTATACTTATAATTTGATTCAGCTAAATTATCAGGATAAGTTACTTCTTTATATCCTACATATACAGGTATCTCTATAGCTTCTGATTCTTTTGTATCAGTATCTATAACATACATATATTTCTTTTGATCACGTTCAGTATAAGAGTTTGGAGATATAGACCCTAAATAGCTTCCACCTTTATCCAAATTAAAATTATGATCATGACCAAATACTCTTTGATTAATATTAAGATAAGATAAGTCAATTCCTTTATGACCACCAAAATCTCTTGTTTCATCCATGATATGAGCAAAACAGAAATCAATAGGTGTATGAATATCTAAGTTCTCATAAGTAGACTTCATTTCCTTACCATAGAAGTAAGGTAGATAAAGCATATTACAATTTTCTTCTTTATTAACTTTCCAATGAGATATTATTTTAACATTAGACAGGGAGAGAAAAGTATGGTTATTACTACCCTTTCTATTCTTATCATGATTTCCTTCTAAAATCTCTATCAATGGTATTTTAATTCTATGTTGAAAAAGATTCAGGAAGAAATCATTGATAGCCCCTTGGTTCATAGATTTCTCAGTCAAGTCACCAATTAGTAATAAGCTATCGTAACTGTCATTATTGTAATCGCTGTTACAAAACCACTCGAAAAACTTTATTATACCTAACTGATAGGGCATTTCTCTACCACCAGATATTAGTTCTCTATAATGTATATCACCTAATACTAATTTTTTCATTATTTATCCTCTTTTTAGTTTCCTTAGTTATTATTCTAAGAAAGTCTGGTTTTTGAAAATTTATATTATCTAAGCTATAGGTTTTTCTGTTACCTAAAATAAAAGACGTTAAGTTAGTGGTGAGCTACCCAAAGTTAAAACTTTAGGCTTCTTGTTTCAACGAAAATTGCTTAAAATAATTTAAGTCTGACATCTTCTCCACAAGCATTTGATTGGTACGCTCCATACCAAATTGTTTTAAACCTTCAATAAGAATATTATTTGCAGAATGGATATCTCGATCTTGAGTCTATCACAGCATTACCTCCATTGAATCCACTATACACCCTTTAGCTATCCCCCTTAATTTCTCCATCCACCAATATGATATTTATCCCAAATAATAGCAACCTCATAGGCTAATTTTTGATCTTTATTCACAAAATAGTAATAGAACATCTGAAGAAAACTAAAGAATCTATTACCATATACAATTTCTCCAAACTCTTTCATATCTTTCTCGGTACATTCACCATTAGTATAACTAACTACTAAGGCTTCTGCTTTTTCTAATAAATTATCAAAATTCTCTTCTAAATACTCAATAGCAGTAGAATCCTTAAATCCTTCTAAAGCTTCTGATTCTAAATATTTTTTGTAATTTTCTCTTGTAATTAAAGTTGGTTCACAAATAGGAGGTTCTGAATTAATTAAATTCATAATCATAACAGTACACCATTCTTTAACCTCTTGATAACTTGCTGTTTCATCACCAATTACATAAGTCTTCTCTTTCATCTTAATCCTCCGATCATATTATGATCTATCTGTTAATTCACCTGAAGAGTGAAGTCCCTTCATCTCATTATTAGTTAATATAAACTTTTCCTTTCCTTCTTTAAAATATGCTGTTAAAACATATTCCTGAGAATTCTTTTTCTTAACAGTTACTCTAACCTTATTCTTTATAGTCCAATAATATTTTCCTTCCATAATCTTCTCCATCTACTCATGTTCATAAGAGTATATTATAATTTTAGGTATAATCAGAAATAATATCAGAAATAATGTCACTATACATAATTATTTACCCCCTTTAATTATGGTTTCAAACTCTAGCTCATTAGGGAGAGTAAAAGAGTGATTTGTCCATAAGGATGCTAATTCATTAGCTTTATCTCTTGCTTCTTCACCACTACTAGAATTGACTACATCATCAATCTTAGTAAACTGTTCCAAACTATACTTAGTATGTCTATTCATTGTAAACACCTCCAATTATTTTAATATAGGGTATTCAATATTTAGTGTCAACCCTTTTTTATTTCCTGTAACTTGTTCCACATTTCTTCACCTATGAATCTAATCCATATCTGATCCCTTTCTTCTTTGGTAATTAATTCATGTTCTCTAGTAAAAGGATTATGATATGTATCAATATATGTATGGAACTCTCTAGGTGCAATTAAAATATTATCAGGATTATTAGATAAAGAATTAATGCTACATTCTCCTTTACCTATAATATGACAAGGATCAAGAGTAGCAAATTTACCATATAGATTATCATAGTAATCATATTCAGCCTTAGTAAGTCTATCAAAGAACTGTTCAGCATTAGGATTTCTTCTATAAGCTTCTTCTCTACATTCTCTCCAAGCATTAATCTTATTCTGTTTCTTAATCCATTTTGTATATTGATATTTAAGACCTTGCTTAATTTCTATAAGACCATTGATAGTCTGTCCATTCTGTTCATAATAGTCTTTATACTCTTCAAAAGTCATTCACCTAACCTCTTTTTGATATTCATAATTAAAGAAAAACAAATATCAATAGCGTCTTCATAAGATATAATAGTTTCTGCATAAGATAATCTAAAGTGGTCGATATCACCCATTGTACCCCTAGAGAGTCTATAGTAAGACATTTCTTTGTGAAATTCCCATCTAGTATTGTTTATAAACGATTCACCATTAGCCCACACTACACCTTCACTATCAGCCCATTCTAAAAGCTTTTTTGCTTTCTCTTCTGTATTACAATGAACTACAATAGATCCCTCGGTTAGAAGTTCTTTCTTAAATCGCATTTAATTCCTCCTGTAGTATAGAAACAATATATTCAGTTCTGTCAAAAATGAATGTTTTTACTTCACCATCATGTAATTCAGCTCTATATTGATTAGACGTTCCATCAACTAAACCTACAGAACTTATAGTAAGAGCCCAATCTGAAATTCTTTTTCCCGATTTATGGAAAATAGCAAAGTAAGTATTACCAGCAACATAAAAATCTGATTCTCCATTAACTACACCTCCATGTGATAGAAATCTCCACCATCCTGAAATACGTTTATCAGTATCCATATCAAAGATAGCTTTTTTAGTCTTTTGTCTGTTAGGTCTTCTATTATAGCTCATTTTAGTTTTCCTTTTAGCATAGAAACAATAAACTTTATTTTATCAAAAGTTAGTGTTTTTATTTCATAGTTTTTTATATCAACTGTATATTCATTAGAAGTCCCACCTACTAAACCATTATGCCAAATATATTCCCACCAATCTGAAGCTTGAACTCCTGATTTATGAAAAATTGCTTCGTAACCCTCACTACTTATAGCAATATAAAAATCTGATTCTCCACTAACTAATCCATTAACCCAAATATAGTCCCACCAGTCTGAAATCTGTTTTCCAGATTCATCAAAGATTGCTTTTTTATCTTTATCTTCTCTTATTTCATATTTCATTTCATTTTCTCTTTTAATTTATCTACAATAAATTTAGTTCTGTCGAAAATTAGTGTTATTTCTTTACTATCATCAGAGATAAAAGTATATTCATTTGAATTTCCATAAACTAAACCATTAATAAAAATACTAGGCCACCATTCTGAAGCTTGAACTCCTGATTTATGAAAAATAGCTTTTTTATGATCGTATTGTCTCCGAACAAGATAAAAATCAGATTCTCCATAAACTAAACCATTAACCCAAATATAGTCCCACCAGTCTGAAATCTGTTTTCCAGATTCATCAAAGATTGCTTTTTTATCTTTATCTTCTCTTATTTCATATTTCATTTTAGTTTTCCTTTTATAGATTGAACCAATAATTTAATAGGATCAATAGTATATTTAGTAAATATCCCCCTAGAAGTAACACACATATAATTATTACTCAAACTATATAATATATCATTACCCCAAACTGAGCATACCCATCCTGATATATTTATTCCTGATATATGAAATAGGGCTTCTTTATCTAAGGTCTTAGCTACATAATAGTTTTCAGAACTGCCAATGATTATGTTATAATACCACTCAGAAACTCTATCGTTATCCATATCACTATCTATTCTAAATAAAGCTACTACATTATCTATGATATCATTATTTTCTCTTCTAACTAGATGATACTTCTCCATTTTTAATACCCTGAAGATCCAAATCCATTCTCTCCCCTTACTCTATTAGATTCATATATAACATCTTCAGGGATAGGTGTAACTTCAAGAATTCCTTGTGCTACTTTATCCCCTTGATTAAATACATATCTATCATCAGTATGATTGTTAAATTGTAGTTTCATTTCACCTCTATAATCCTGATCGATTACCCCTGCTGTAGTAACTGATATGTGCTTCTTAATGGCTAGTCCTGATCGACTACGGATGTTTAACCATAATAGGCTGTTATTCCCTATCTCGCCTTGATAGTCTTCAGGATGCCATGATATCCCTGTATCAACAGTCATTAGACTATGGGGTTCTAGTATAACATCTTCATCAATATAGAAGTCAAACCCTGCTGAATATCTTGAAGATTTAGTTGGGAGTTTAGCTGTACTAGTTAGTTTTTTAAAATTTAATCTCATATTTTCCTCTCATATATTTTATTTTTAAGTTGATCCATAATAAACTTTGTTTTATCAAAAGTTAGGGTTTTAAATTCATGTTTTTCATTTTCAACTATGTAGTCATTAGAAGTTCCACTAACTAAACCATTAAGTTTAATATCATACCACCACTCTGAAATCTGAATTCCTGATTTATGGAAAATAGCTTCTTTACCATCCTCTCTACCAGCAAGATAAAAATCAGATTGATCATAAACTAAACCATCGGGATATATGTAGTTCCACCATTCAGAAACTTGTTTTCCAGTTTCATCAAAAATTGCTTCTTTAGCATTTCCATTTTTTCTTATATTATAAGTCATTTTAGTTTCCTATACAACTATAGAAAACCAGACTACAGTTTATATAGTCTGGTATTATTATAGTTATTCTTTTTCAGTAGTTTCTTCTTTATAGAAGTCCTGAAATACTGACCAGTATCTTGTCATGAGATAGAATACTGTCTTTAGTTTCTTCTTCTCGTTACTACTACCTTTCATTTCCAAAACCTTTTCAGGAGTTCCACTACTGATATACTCTAAGAGTTTATTCATATTTTCTTCATTATTTGAGATTGCTACAAAGGTTTCATCATCAAATACATCTCTAAAATATGAAGCTTTTTCATCGGAATGAATAATGTCTATGAACTCACAAAGATTGGTAATCCTTTTATTAGTAAGTGCAATACCTTTCTTTTTAATGTCAGCTAGAAGTCTTGACTTTCTTGCCCTATCAAACTTTTTAACCTTTTCAGCTACAGTAGGCCAGCTATCTAGGATAGTAGTACCGTTAATCATTTCCAGTTCATCGAGATAGTTTACAAAGGAAGAAGCTACCATAGGTCCAATATAGTTCTTTGCAAATTCTTTACAAAGAGCAATCCTTTCAATATCATCTTCTGCTGTACGTGTAACAAACTTTGAAAGATTTGTCCAAGTACGATTAGTAGGATTCATTCTTGACTTGCTTTCTTCATTATAATGATAAAAATGTTCTGTACGATGATCCAGATAATCCAGTATGTAACTCCAGACATTTTCTTTACCATACATCTTTTTCCACTCATTATAGTTGATATTGTAATCAACATAGATAAGTCTACCCCAAAGAGCAGTATCCATCTCTTCTACTTCAGCACCATCAGAGCGAGAAGTTCCATCATCCCCTACATTACCAGTAGCAATAAAATAGATATTATCATTTAATGCATATCTACCTACTCTACGCTCATTCAATATCTGTAGACAAGCATTACGATTTTCCAGAGGGGCACGATTTAATTCATCAAAATTTACCAGTGTAGGTACATCAGCATTATTAGCTTCATAAGCCCACTCAGGTATAGACCTCTTAGTTAAAGTTAAACCATCTCTAGTATCTTTCAAAGGGATACCAGCAATATCAGCAGAGTCTTCTTGGGATAGAATAAACTGTTCATATCTCCATCCATTTCTTCTTGCAATTTCTTCAGCAATAGCAGTCTTACCTGTACCTGGAGGACCCTCTAAATATAATACCCCTGCTTGTGCCTTAATCAATGCTTCCCATTTTTCAATCTTGTTCATACTCATTTCTTTTCTCCTTGATATTCAATATAAGTATTTTAATTTATATTTAATTTCTTGTCAACCCTTTTTTTTAACATATCCATAATAAACTTTGTTTTATCAAAAGTGAATGTTTTATATTCATGTTTTTCATTTTCAACTATGTAGTCATTAGAAGTTCCACTAACTAAACCATTAAGTTTAATATCATACCACCATTCTGAAATCTGAATTCCTGATATATGGAAAATAGCTTCTTTAGCATCTTCTCTAGATACAATATAAAAATCTGATTTTCCATTCACTAAACCATTCTCCCAAATATGAAACCACCAATCTGAAATCTGAATTCCAGATTCATCAAAAATTGCTTCTTTACTATCTCTATTTCTATCTATTTTAATTTCATAAGTCATAGATTAGTCCTTAATTACAATCTGAGTAACTTTTCCTTGTCCATTACTGATAGGACATTTTGTTTCAGTAGATAGGATCAATACTTTATTATTTAACCCTAGTAGTTTAAGATCGTCAGTATATCCATCAGTAAGGATAATAGTAGAATATTTATTATATCTCTCTACAATCTTATCAATAGCTGGTTGGATAGTAGTACCGCCACAACCCTGAATTCTTAGCTTATTCATTTGAGTCTTAGTCTTAATCTTTTCAATAGCCTTGATTTCAGTATCTACTTGGAACATATTTACTTCATATCCACTATGGAAGATATAAGACAGAGCTTTTTCAAAAGAACCATGCATAGAACCAGAAACATCTAATATGATATTAAACATCTTTTTATATTTAACCCTACCTCTAAACAGATCTCCTCTACTAGAAAATCTCTTCCAGGTTTTTTGCTTTTGAGAAGAACCTAAACCACTGATACTACTTTTGATCATACGGATATAGTTTTTTCTGGAAGGTCTTAACCTATTAATCATTTCTTCCATATCAGCAGATAATGTGCCTCGATTCTTAGCCCTATCAATCAGTTCACTAACAATAACTTCTTTTTCTTCTTCAGTAACAGTGTCTTCAATATGAACATCAATATTTTCCTTATCTAGTTCTGAATAGCCATAAGAGTCAGTATTTTCACCCTTCTTTTTAATTTGTTCTGTTTCTTCAGGATGTTTTTCTACATACCACTCATAAAGCTTCTCTAGGGTATGCTCTCCTTTGTAATCTTCAGGAATAAAATAACCAACATCTTCATCCTCTTCATTTTTTATAGTGTTTACTTTATCCTGTTTACAGAAATGGTTTTTAATCTCTGTATTGATAATCATATCTCCCACTACATTCCCAACGTGGTGATTTAGAGCTTTTTGGTGAATACGCCCTGAGTGATTACATACAAGATGAAGTATCTCATGTAGGATTAAGAAGTTTATTTCAGATTGTGGGAGATTATTAATAAACTCTGTATTATATACAAAGTTCATTCCCTTCTCAGTAACATTAACCCCTGTTGTAGGAATTGTTTTATTTTCTGAGATATTACAAGCTAGAAAGACTTCACTCCAAAAATTGTAAGTGTGAATGAGATAGTAACTTGCCTCTTTAATTTTTTCGTTCTGTAGTTGAATCATTTAATCTCTCCTTTACCATAGTATATAGTTTCCTAGTATAATCGTCAATAGCATCTTCATAAGTAATTATATTATAGTATTCTTTATTATTGTTAGTGTTACTAAAGAACTTTTTAGAACTAAATGAATTCTCAGCTATTCTATAGCAAGTATCTTCTTCATAAAAAGACCATTTATTAGTATCTAAATAAGAATCATTAGCCCATCTTCTTCCTTCACTATCAGCCCATTCTAAAAGCTTTTTTGCTTTCTCTTCTGTATTACAATGAACTACAATAGATCCCTCGGTTAGAAGTTCTTTCTTAAATCGCATTTAATCTCTCCTTTATCATAGACTATATGAAGATAACTAGTTTGTCAAGAAGTTTTTTTCTGTTTGGCTTTTTTCTTTTTAGCTTCTTGCATTTTCTTTACAGCTTTCAATCTATTTTCTTTAACCTTATGTTCATGTTTATCCATTCTTTGTTCATATACTTCTATCCAATCTAAAACATCTTCAGTAGTTAATATCCCCACAGGAGACTCACCTACATAAATTCCTGTTCTAATTAAAGATTCTCTTTTTCTATCTATGTAGATATACTCATTATTTGTAGTATTCCTATGGATATTTGTCATAATGATATAGAAAACCTTTTCTTTTCCTCTTGTCGTGATAGTAAATAATGCTCTTTTATCATTACACCTACAAGCATCTTCAAATGGTTTATTCTTCAGTAGTTTTTTATTCCATTTTAATTTTTTATATTCCATAGAAGCACCTCTAATATGATAGTTAGTTTTAGTCACCTAAGTCAATTTGTTCATCATCTCTGTATGGGAATAAAGTATTCTTATCAAAATCACATAAATACATAACCTTTCCAAGTTTTCCTCGATTCTGTTTCATGACATACGTATACATAACATCATCAGCAACCCTTACTTCTGGATCATCAGCCCCAAGATACATTATACCATAGTGTTTAGGTCTAAAGAGTAAAAGAATTTGTCTTGCCCTTTCATATATAGCACCTGAATTCTTAATCGTTTCAGGACTAGGCTTTAATTTATCAAATATTTCTTCATAGGATTCTATCTTAACTTTATCTGAAGGTCTTCTTAACTGGAAGATACCTACTACATGAACATTCAAATCTTTTGCTATTTCACTATGTAATTTATTCATAGCCAATTCATATACACTTGCCAGATTACCTTTACTATTATTAAAATCAGATAGCATAGACATAAGATCAACAAAGATTACAGGGTTTACCATTGTCTTAGGCATTTTCTTTAAGTATTTTTTAATCAATATTTTTAAATCTGTTATGCTTAAAACTGATTCATCACAAAAATAAAATGTATCATGGTCTTTATATTTATTATATAGTTTATCTAGCTTATCAAAAGTAGAAGAAGGAATTTTTTCTTCCATATCATCTTCAATATCCAACCCTTTTAATTCAGCATCCTTTATCTTTCCAATAGCTGATATAGAAGGATCAGCAAAAGCCTCTTCACTCATTTCAAGGGAAAAGTACATTGTAGGTAATCTCTTTACAATTCGTTTGTTGATTAGGTATCTTGTATAAGTTGTTTTACCTATACCTGAAGAAGCACCGATGATTGTAATTTCTCCCTTTGACATAGGATAGGATAAAACAGAATCTAAATGACTATCCCCTGAAGTAAGATAATCTTCTGAACTATTTCTTTCTTCTAATGTCTTTTTATGATCCTTAATAATTTCTCCATAAGTTTTTACATTATGGGAGTCACCTTCTATATTAGATAATAACTCTTCACCTTCCTGAATAATCTCTTTTAATGTATCAAGATTTCTATTTTTCCTATTTATCTGATCCATCAATTTTTCAGAGAAGCTATTCTCAAATTGATTTACATAAAAATCTTCTCTTTGTCTTTTTAGATATTGAGGAAAACTTTCTACTTTAATATTAGTATCAAGTATATCATCATATAGTGACATAGGGACATTATTATCATCAGCAGTATATTTCCTCCATGAATCAATATTACAATCTTCACCATATTTAACTATTTTTAATAGTGAGCTATATAGCTGGTCTCCTTGTGGTGTTAGGAAGAATTGATTATTTTCACTGATTAAATCAGGATTCTCAAAATATGTCTTCAGTAGTTGTCTTTCATTAATTGATATTGCATCTCTTTTAGCCACTTAGTCTCCCCTCTTAGTTCCAAATAATTCTGATAAATTAACTTTTTCCATTTATTTATCTCTATATGTATATTTCACAAAGTTCCAGCACCTAGTAGAACTAGAATAAATAGTATATTTTAAAACTACTTTATATTTTTCTAACCATAGTCTTCTATTCTCACTTACTCTTACAGGAAATAGAGCAAATCTATTAAGAACTTTTATGTCACCATCTCTATGCTTATCGTTTAAAATCATTTTTTACTCCCATAGTTTACTAATATCAAAACTATCAGCTACAGCTTTATAGTTATCTTCAAATATAAGTTGTGCTTTTACTTCTCTATTAATTAAATCCTGAATTGCACCTTCAAAAAACTCTCCTATATTATCATAGGGACTATTGGAAGAAAAGATTACATTCTTTTCATATATCTCCATTCTCTTCTTCAGAAATGGTAATATAAACTTCCTTTGCCAACCTGATTTATAAGTAGTTATTTTGTCTTCACTCATTTCATCAATTACTAATAGATCAGCTTCTTTCATGATTCTACTATATTTAGCTTGTAGAACTTCATCTCTATCAGCAAGTATTAAATCTTTAATTAGATCATCAGCTAGTATATAGTATACAGATTTATTTCTTTTTAGCAACTCTCTACAGATAAATCTTAATAGAGTTGACTTCTGAGTACCTACTGGACCATAGAAATATAAATGCCAACCTTGGAACTCATTAAACTTCTTAATGTAATTATCAATAGCTTTTAAGTTATTATTTCTATCCTTCCCTTTATACTGGTCAGTATCATATTTTAAAATAGATAAAGGAATATTTGATTTTCTTAACCTACTGGTAATGATCATCTCTTCCTGATAACTTTTCCAGCAGTTACACCTTTCTACAATCTTATTGCCCTGTGAATCTTCATTATGGATATATCCATTATCACAATTACCACAAGGTTTAAATTTCTTGATTCTCATAGATTAAATAATTTCCCCTCTTTGATTGTTTTTTTCTCACTATTAACTTCCATCTCTACTTCTTGTATTTTATCATAACCACTTATTCTTTCCTCTGCAATTTTAAAATACTTCTCATCTTTTTCAATCCCTATGAAATGTCTATTTAAATTTTTACAAGCTACTCCAGTTGTACCATTATTTAAAATTAAACTCATATACTCGCCTTATCCATTTGTAAAAATCATCTTCACTCATAGTATGTTTTGCAAAATTACAGTATTTACAACAAGCAACACTATTCTCTTTTGTATATCCAACCTTGCTGTCTACTCTATCGACCCCATTGCATTTTAATATATGATCTGAAAGTCTTTTATCTGTCTTCCTTTCGCTTAATCTGTCTTCAATCTCTTTTGAGTGTTTAAGTCCACAGTATTTACAATGGCTTTTAGGTGAGCTACCCAAAGTTAAAACTTTGGGCTTCTTGTTTCAACGATCAAACTTCAAAATTAAGTAAACTTATTTTTGAGAGGTCTTAATCTCTACAAGCGTAAATTCGGGTAACTCCTAC
>JAQICV010000043.1 GCA_027858315.1 Candidatus Woesearchaeota archaeon | reverse complement strand
AATATAGATAATTAAATATAAACATGAAAAAGTAAACAAATGAAAAAATTTTTTAAATCTATTAAGGAAGCTCTATTAGGATGGTTTCCAAAAGAAGTATCAACAGAAGAAGTATTTGTAGTAAAAGAATTACTTAAAAATTCTTTTAAAGTTATGAAAACTTATCAAGAATCTAATGAAGATGAAGAAATCTCATTCTTAGAATGGATAGCCATTGTTAAAACAGCACGTCCTTTACTTAACGATATTAGAAACTGGAAAGCTATTAAAGAAAGACTTCTTAATTTTAATTATAATGAGGGAAGAGAATTAGCAAATTTTATTGTACAAGAAGGAGTTCTTCCTGAGAAAGCAGAATTTGTAGTAGAACATCTATTAGCATACATTGAAATCCAAGTTTCTGCATATAAAGAACATGGAGTAGCTATTATAGATACTTTTAGAAAATAAATTATATGGACAAGGTAAAAGAAGAGATTAAAGATAGAGTTTCTAATAAAACTATCTCAGATTATTGAAAAAGAATTAAAGAAATTTCTTTAGTGGTTTCATCTTTAAGTGGAGCTACTATTGCTACTTTAGCAGCTTTAGCAATAACTCCTCCAGGATGGATAGCATCTATCTTAGCTGCTGTCTCAGTATCTTCTGCTTTTTTAGCTGGTAGGGCTCAGATAGACAAATCTAAGAAAAAATAATTAAAAAATTAACTAGAGTATTTTTCTACAATTTAAAAGAGAGAAAATAGAACCTATTTAAAATATTCTAGTTAATTTGTATTAAAATCTTTATTTATATTTTATAAAAAATTGTAAATTTACAATTATTGAAAGAATAATTTTGTTGTGCAATACAGCAGAATAATTAATATTAACTTAATGTAAAATGATTATGGAAGATGAATTAGATGATATTTTTGAAGAAAAAGTAATTGAAGAAAAGACTCCTATTGTAGATCCTCCTGTGGAGGATGATATTTTAGATGACACCCTATTCCCAGAAAAAGAAGACGATAATGAACCTTCTTTAGATGTGGTTGAAGATTTACTAGCTTTAAAAGGTATAAAAGATGGAAAAGTAAAAATTATAGATGAAGAAGACAATGAACAAGAAGTTTCATTTAATGAGCTTTCTAAGGAAGAACAATTAGAAATTCTTAAGCCAGAAGAAAAAGAACCTTCTATGGATTTATCAGAAAAAGAATTACAATTTATTAATAACCTTAGAGAAGGTGATATTACTATAGAAGAATACCTTGATAAATATAAAGAGGATATTTCACAAGATCTGCAAACTAATATTTCAGACTCTTATGAGATAGATGCTTATGACGATCAAGAATTATTTTTAATAGATTTAAAAGCTAAATATGATCTTACAGATGAAGAACTTTCTGCTGAATTAGAGAAAGAACTTAAAAATGAAGATCTCTTTAAGAAAAAGACAGATAAAATTAGAGTAGAGTATAAAGACTTAGAAGATACTTACAAAGAAGATCAGAAAAAACTTGTAGAAGATAAAAAGACTAAAGAATATGGAGATTTTAAAAATTCTATGATTGACGTTGCTGTTAAAAACAATGACTTTTATGGGGTTGAACTAGAAGATGATGAAAAGGAAGACGTATTAGGAAGCCTTTTAAATTTAGATGATAAAGGTGCAAGTGAGTTTGAAAAGGCAATATCTTCTCCAGAAAAACTTTATGAAGCCGCTTGGTTTATGAAGTACGGAAAAGAAGCTTTTCAAGCAATTACTGGTGCTTATGAAGAAGAGATTAATAAACTCAAGAAAGATAAGCCGCAAGTCGTGGTACAAAAGAAAGACAGTGACAGAATAAAAAGTATTCACGAAATATAAAGATTTAAACAATGATTATAGCAAGTTACGTTAACGTTAAGCCCGAATTGGCTCATAGCAGAACGTATGAAGACTTCTACAAATTTTTAGGTACAAGACCTAAGATGATGGGTGTAATGGCTCGTATGTATCCACATAACACAGCCACCTTTTTAACAGAAGCTTTATCTAACGTTTATTATAACCAAAAGACAGCTAATAAGTTTCAACCAATTAATTCACTTTTATTTGAGTGAGAAATTGATATAGAATTTATTGAAAGGGTAGAATTTGCAGCCACTCCAGACGGAACTGGTGCAGATGGTGCAGATGTCGAAATGTACTTTAAAAAAAGGTATTATGAAAAATATGATACTTTTATCATTGATGGTTCTCGCCAACAATGTATAGTAAAAACAACTCCCCAACGTAGAGCAGACAATTTCTGGATTTATACAGTACAATTAATCAATAGTGATTTTACTTCTGTATTAGATGCAAATTATTGCCAAATTGGTATGACTACTCGATTCTTGAGTAACATTATGCCAGAATATCATGAAGAGGGTAAACTTGTAATGCTCTCTTATTCTACGTTTATGAAAGCGGCATAAATATAGAAGAAAAAATTTTCCTAATTGCTGGAAACTCCTTCGGGACAATCAGCAGCTAAGGATTGTGAATTATCCAAAATAAAGATTCGTTCTTACTGGTAAATTATAATCAAAGTTCAACGACTAGTCGCAAGACGTACATAAAATATGGAAATGGAAAATAATTGAAAATATATAGTGTATTGTACAATAAATACAATAAATAATAAAATTTATATAGGAGTTCATAAAACTCTAAATCCAGAAAAATTTGATGGATATATAGGATGTGGTATTTATGTAACACAACCACATACTTATAATAAAGCTAAAACTAAATTTCAATTTGCTGTAAAAAAGCATGGAGTTAATTGTTTTAAAAGGTCAATAGTAGCTATTTTTAATAGTGATTTTGAAGCGTACTCTTTAGAAGAAGAGATAATAGACAGGGCATTTTTAGAAAGACCAGATGTCTATAACATGTGTCTAGGAGGAATTAATATAGGTGAATTCCAAAAAATCAAAGTCCATAAATACTCTTTAAATGGAGATTTTATAGAGTCTTTTGATTCTTTAAAAGATGCAGCAAAATCATTACAAGTAGATTATACTTATATAAGTTATGGCCTTAGAAAGAAAGTTAAAATCAAAGACTCTCTTTGAAGTTACTCAAAAGCTGATAAAATAAATAGTTCTGAATATAAAACGAAAAACTTATCTAAAAATAAAGTATTCCTTTATAGTAAGAATGGAGATTTTTTAAAAGTATTTAATACTCAAAAAGAATTAGCAATTGAAGTAAATATATCTCAATCATCTGTTACAAAAGCAATTAAAGAAGGCAGTTGTGTAAAAAAAGAATATTACATATCTTCTGAATTTTTTAGTACTTATGACAGAGCTAGATTAGCTTACATCAAAAAAAGAAAAATATATAAATATAATTCCGATGGGAATTTTATATATGAATATAGTAATCAATTAGATGCTGAAAAAGAAAACAAAGGCAGTAATATAAACAAAAGTTTAAAAACTGGGGATCTTTGTAAAAATAATTTTTATTGGCATATAGAGAAATTAAATAATATTCATGTAAAAAGATCAAATAAAAAACCTGTAGGAAAATATACTTTGGAAGGAGCTTTAGTAGAAAGTTATAAATCTGCTACAGAAGCTGCAAGACTAAATGGAACTGCAGTTTGACACGTTCTTTCAGGTAGAAGCAATACACATAAAAACCATAAATATGGTTATTTATCAAATTAAAGATATAGTCTGATCTGTATGGTAACATGCAGCTAACAAAAGTGTTTACAAAGTATCAAAGCAATGTCGAGTCCCATAGGAACTACTTAACAGAGCATAGAAACGACATCTCTTTCTCTGCAAGATATGCTCAGATGGAAGACCAGTTCATTAAAATCGCTAAAGGTGAGGATAATGGAGCTGCTAAAGAGAAACTCTTCAAACTTAATAAGATGGAGAAAGATCTATTGCAGAACTTCCAAGTTGCTAAAAATAATTCATTATTGTGGCAAAAAACCACTATGGATTCTAATGGTAAGTCTACAGTACTTACTGAAGATGGTAGACCTAAGAAAAACACATTTGTCACCGTGTTATGGGCCGCTTAATAGTAATATTAAGAAAAACCAATTAATCAATGATTAATAAATCAAACTCCTTTAATTGCTGGGAACTCCTTATAAAGGACAATCAGCAGCCAAGTATTCTATATTTAGAATAAAGGTTCAACGACTATCGAAAGCATAATATAAAAGAAAAATTTATATGAAGAAGCAAGTAGAGTAGAACTTAAACAGTTTGAAAAGGGGAGTATCCTTATTATGACAATAGTAATGAGGATAAAGATATAGTCTGAACTGTATGGTAACATGCAGATAACAAAATGTTAATTGCCGGTGACGGTTTAGTACCACAGATTGAACGTTTTGCATCTAAATTTAAATATGCAAAATTAGGTATTAATGTTCTTAATACTGCATTAGATCAAATGAATCAGAAAGCTGCTGAAGCTACTGGTAATCATTATACATTTATAATTAATGATCGCCTTTGGACTCAGGTAAATACAACTTTAGGAGACTGGTTGAAGAACTGGAACTCTACTCCTACATTATTGTATTCTAAAGATTCAGGTTCATTTGTAAAAGCAGATAACCCAATTAAAGTTGGAGGTACTTTCACTAGTTATGAAATTGCTGGTAACACAGTAACTTTTATGGTAGATAGAGCACTCTCTAAAGAATATCCAACCAAAGGGTTAACTTTCCATAGCCCTCTTGCAGCGTAAGCTGCTCGATTAAATTTCTCTAATTGCTGGGAACTCCCTAAGGGACAATCAGCAGCGAAGCATCGGATCATACAGTCTAATTAGAAGTACCGATGAACGTTCAACGATCAGTCCGAACGGACGTAGGCTTAGTTGCCGAAATGAGAAAAATCTAAAATATAATAAATTAAACAATGAATAAAATAAAATACATTGTATATCTCACAGTCAATATAGCGAATAAAAAGATATATATTGGAGTACACAAAACAAGCTCAGAAAAATTTGATGGTTACATTGGTTGTGGTGTATTTATAACACAGCCCTGCACTTATAAAAATAGTACTACAGCTTTTCAATATGCAGTAAACAAATATGGAGTAGATAAATTTTTAAGATTTACTTTATATGAATTTGATACAGAAGAAGAGGCTTATAAAAAAGAGGAAGAGTTAGTTACAGAAGATTTTGTAAAAAGAGAAAATACATATAACATGATGATAGGTGGAAAAACCTGGAGTAATAATCAAAAAATTAAAGTATATATGTATAATCTAGAGGGAGAGTTTATAGAAAAGTTTGATTCTGTAAATGATGCTGGAAGATTTTTTAATAAACAGAATGGGTCAGAAATTAGCAAGTCAATTAGACTTGGACATCAATGTCATGGGCACCAGTTTAGTTATAAAAAATTACCTTTTATGAAACACTTTAAAAGAAAAGTAACTAAAAAAACTAAAGAATCTATTGAAAAAACTATAAGTAAGCAGAGAAAATCAGTTGGAAAATTTAGCAAAGATGGAGTTTTACTTGAAACATTTAAATCATTAAATGCTTGTAGAAGAGCAGGATATACAAATGCTCAAGGTGTAATAGAAAAAAGAAGAAATCATTGTAAAGGATTTATTTTTAAATATATTTAGATTAAGATATGATCTAATCTTTATAGTAATATAAAGTTAATAAAAATGATGGAATATGTTTAGATATGTCTCCGGATGTATCAACTAATAGCCCTGCCATAGCAGCTTTCTCTTTAAAAGGTGCAGAATTTATCTCTAGTAAATTCCCAGGAGTTGGGGGTACAGACGGAGTTACTTCAGGTGTTGTTTCTAGCCCTGTAGCAGGTTCTAGACTTATTGTAGCTGGATACTCAGGTATTGCAGCTTTCGCTCCTTACCGTTCATTTATAATGGAAGAAGCATAGATAATATAAAGGAGGGGTTAAGTCTCCTCCTTATTTTTAGATTAAATACGATAGAGATTTATAAAACAAAATAAAATAATGCTAATATGACTAATGAAATAATTCTAAGGAGTGTCTATGGTAAAGTAAATCAAACTTATTATATTCAACCTTGTCCAAACCCAAGAACAGGAAAATTACCAATCTGCGTAAAAACAGTAGATTCTAATGGTGACATGATTTTATCAGAACAAGACAAAGAAGACATAAGTAAAGGTCTCAAACATTTTATACCTGCTGATTATACTTTTGAAATAGTAGATGGACAGCACTATGATTTAAATGATGTTGTTGAAAAATCTAACTGGGAAGCAATAGAATATTGCAATTGGATTGCTAAAGATAGATTTGAACGAGATTCTTCGGGGAATCTTATTATTGATGGTGGGGCTAAAAAATATGGTGTAGCAGACTTATATGTTGAAAGACCTGGTGAGCTTACAAGAGCTAAAATTTCTAGAAAAGAACTTGTACATAATGCATGTTCATATATCTTTGAAGATTCTGAAACAGAGCGTATTAAAAAATGTAGAGTTTTAGGAAGAGATTTACGTTACGCTATTCCAGCTGATATTTTAGATTACCTAATTGATAAAGCAGAGAAAGACCCAAGAAAAATTATTCAACTCTATGAAGGAGAAGATTGGAAACTAAGATTATTTTTAATAGATGCGTTAGACCGAGGAGTTATTCGTAAAGCCGGAGGCATTTATAAATATGATGAGACTGTTTTAGGAGGCTCAGAAGATGCAGTTATACTTTTATTGAAAGACATTAGGTATAAGAAAATGGTAGATTCTATTAAGAGAGAAACTTATCCAGAACTATTAACTAAAACTGAGATTAAAAGTATTCAAAAAGAAATGAATCCACCTGAAAACACAGAAGATACAGAGGCAACTGAACCTAAAAAAATGGTAAAGAAGTCAACAAAAACAGTAAAAGCTCAATAGAATGACTTCAAAACAAATTTTTGAATATGCTTTAGTAGAGCTTAATAAGAAAGAGGCCCCAAGCTTGTTACTTGAGGATTATAACTATTTTATAAATAAAGGAGTCAATCAGTACATTAATAAAATGTACAATATATATGACGTTAATCAACAAAAGACAGATGACTTAAGAGTATTGAAATCTACAGCAGTGATTAGTCCAACGCCAGTAGATGAAGTGGCTTTTACAGCAAGTTCTCTTTTAAGTAATGCCTATGAAGTTGATTTACCTGATGATTATTTACATATATTAAACTGCGTAGTAGAATATGATGTTTTAGCTAATTATAAATGTTATAATGCAGGAGAAAAATGGCAACAAGGAGCTAAAAGGCTTACTGCTGATATGTTTTCTCAGATAATTAACAATTATTATTTAAGACCTACTTATAAAAATCCTTATTATTACATTAATAATGTAAATGTGAAGAACACTTACATAACAAGTAATAATCAAGTGGATGTACAACCAAGATCATATATAGTAGATTTAGCATTAGCAGGTGCTGAAGATACAATTACAGTTACAGTTGGGGGTGTGTCAACAGTCCTTACTTATACAACAGACTTTACCACTGCTGCTACTTTAAAAACAGCAATAGATGCTCTAGATGATGACTTAATTACTACAGTAGATGGAACAACAGTTTCAATTCCAGACAATGCTGTAAATGAAGTAAGTGTTTCAGGAGCATTAGTTTTATCAATCACACCTTCTAGTAGTAAAAGTGCTGAGATTAGGTATGGTAATAAAACTAAAGTTAGAATGGAGATTAGATATGGAAAAGATAATTCTGTTTTTGAATTAAAATCAGTTTACATAGACTATATAAAAGCTCCACAATTTATTAGATTAACACAAGAACAAGTAGATGAAGTAACAGATAATTCACAAGTTTTAGAATTTCCAGATTATGTTTGTCAAGAAATAGTAAATGAATTGATTATGTTATTAATGGAGAACTCAAGTGATCCTAGAATACAAACACATGTTCCACTTAGTCAGTCTGTAGCTAATCCTGCACAACAACAAAAAGAAAAATAGATAATACAGTATAATAATGTGAAAAATACAAAACAATGTATCAATTTACAACAACAACAATTATTAATTCAGCTTTAGATTCAAATGGAACTTCTGATAAATTCTCTGGCGCAAATTCAGTATTTAACGTAGCTAGAACAGGTTCCTTCAAAAAAGATAATATTTTATTTACATCTAAAAACCCTTACAAAGCTGGGGTTAAAGAAATTGCAGAAGTTACTATCCCTACAATTACAGCAGGTTTAGTTGCTCGCATAGAAATAGATGTACAATTATCACAACAAACTGGCTCAGATTATGCTAGTGCATATTTAAACTTCCATAGACCTTTGTATATAGAAGTTCTCGCAACTGGTACTGCTGCAACAGATGCAACAGCTCTTAAAAATGAGATTAATAAAATAAGGGATCGTTATGGATTTTCTTATGTAACAGCTACTACTAGTGGTGCAGATCTCATAATTACTGCAACAGACCCTTACCAACGAATTAAAAGTATCAAGATTTTTAAAGAAGCTGGTTATACAGATAATTCAATTATAGAACCTGCTTACGAAGATGTTAGTGCTAGTACTTTTAGTGTAACTACTGATGGTGTTTCTGGATTTGGTACTGATGACTGGATGACTAGAAATATTATGATTCAAACTGCGGAAAATGTTCGTCATTTTGGTTTACACAAAGATGAACGTCCAGTTATTGGAGGTAATTATACTCAATATACACTTGAATATAGTATTGAAAAAGATGGTTCTACTGGTATTGTAGCAGGACATAAATCAATTACTACTCATGTATTTTATGTACTTAGTTCTTTAGTAACTAGTTTTGAAGCCGCATTAATTAATGCAAGTATTGAAATTGACACTGTAGGTACAGCTGTATCAGCAGTTACAGTTACTAGCAGTGATTTAGGTGTTTCAGACACTGTAACTAATGGTTATCAATTAACTTATACTACTACTCCTACAGGAGTTACTGGTGGTATTTGGACACGAGATACTACTACTGATGTTGACGCATTAAACTCAGATGCCGACTTTACTAAAGTTCTTGTATCTGCAACCGGAGAAGTTACTTTGGAAACTGGTCATGGTTTAGCTGTGGATGATGTTCTTGGATTTAAAATTACTATTGATGGTTCAACTTTTGCAAAAACTATTGCAGTTGTAGCATAACATTAATAAATTAACTTAAAAAGGTGGGCATAACTGCCTGCCTTTTTTTATTTAAAATAATATGATAGAAAAATTAGCATCCGCAATATATAATGATATAGTCTCTGGTTTAGTGGGAATAACATCTAATCCAACTATTTCAAGAGACCAACTAGAAGATGATGTGGTAGATGAATACTTGCAGATTATAAAAGAATATTCATTTAAAAATATAGTCCCAAAAAAGGATTTAGTAATGTCTATTAATTGTGTAGATGTTGATTGTTTAGCTTTAGATAAATGCCCCAGTTGTACTGTTTCAAATCCTTCAGAGCAACCTCAACAACATTTTCAAATACCACAAATAGTAAATGATTTAGCAGAACAATCAATTACTTTTATTGGTTCTACGGATAAACAAACTGAATATATTATTTATACTGATTTAAGTTTTAAATATCATAAGTATAAAAGAAGAATGGCAGATAAACCTTATGTGTACATAGAGACAACTCCAAATGATAACAATATGTATGATGGATGAATTTTTAATGCACCCTTTGTTAAGAAAATGTCAATAACATTTATACCTAAAGATCCTCGACAATTAGATTTTTATGGATGTTGTGCAGGAGATGATATACAAAATTATACTTTCTTATCTGCTGAAATAAAGAAAAGACTTACTGAAAAAAAGATTAGATATTATAGACAGCTCTATGCAGGAGCAACTCCAAATACTCAAACTCCTAAATAATGAAAGAATATCCATTTAATACAGCATACACTCATTTAAAAACTTTCTATGGAACAGAAATTACTCCTGATGATTTTGAGACAATAGGATTATCTGCTTGAGATAAGATTGGGAATAAAAGATCTAATTTATATAAATATAAAGCAACTCCTGTTGAAGATGAAGGTGGTTGATATATTAACCTTCCATGCAATGTAGATTTTATAGAGGCAGTTACTACCTCTTATGAAGATTATCAAGAAACATATGCAACAAAAAGTGATGGAGATACTACTTCTGAATGAATAGAAGGATATATAGAAAATAGAAAAATGAATACTCCTTTTTTAAATCTTCCAGGAAAGTTTGTTAAATATAGAGTAGCTAATGATAAATTATATGTAGCACAAAATTATTCAGATATAAATGTTTTATATAAAGGAGTAATACTAGATGAAGAAGGATTGCCATCATTAACTGAAAGTGAAGTAGATGCTGTAGCAGTATTTTGTGCCTACTCAAAAACTTTTAAAAATGCTTTAGTAACTAAAGATCCTCGTACTATGCAATTAGCAGCACAACTAAAAAATGACTGGTTAACTAGATGTACCCAAGCAAGAGTACCAGACCATTTAAGTCAAAATGATTTTGATGAAATTTTAAATGCTTCTACTTCATGAGATCGCAAACGTTTTGGAAAATCTTTTAAACCATTTAAATAATGAGAATGTTATTTAACCATGGCATGACTCCTGCTGAATTATATACAAATACACCTTTAAAAATATGTAGTAGAAAATGAAGGTGGTTTATAAAACATTATGGGAGTACACAATCAAGGGGAGATGCTTTGTCAGATCCTTTTAAATTTGCTGTTGGTTATATTATAAATAAAATGATTGATGAAAAGTCTAGATTTATAATTCCTAATGTAGCAGAATCTTACTGAGATTTTAAAACTATTGCAGAGGATGATTTTGTAAGAGCTAGACAAAATGGAAAATTTCAAGATATTGACTTTGTAAATTCTGATTTTAAAGGTTATATGTTATATTATCATTTTAAAACAAAGGGTTATCAAAAAGCATACCCAATGTATTTAGGAGGAGAACTAAAACAAAAACTTGCTGATAGAACAAATGAAGGAGATTCTTTTTATACTGCTCATGATTTTACTTTAAATGATATTTTACCAGTAATTTATAAAAAATTCCCTGAATTAACTAAAAAAGAATTAAGAGGTTTATTAGTACATGGTTTTATGAGAATGAACCATTGTATGAAATTTGGATGTGCTTTTACTATAAATACAGGAAAATTTTATAATTGTTATGTATTTATAGGCAAAATATCTCTAGATCCAACATATCAAATCAAGGAATTTATGATTAGGAGGGATAGAAAACTAAGAAAAATATGTGCATGGAGGAAAGATCCATTTGATACATATTACTATATTGGTTTAAAGGGTAAAGGTCTTGAAAATTGATTAGATTTGAATAAGAGAAGCATGAAAATATGTAAATTTGAAAATATTATACCAAGGAAACTAATAGAGGAATTTTATTATAGAGGAAGTGATACACATATATTTAGAATAAGACTCTCCAAATTTAAAGGGTATGCTTTTTGAGCAGATAGATTGGAAGCAAAAAAAGTTGATTACTTAGGAGTAATAAAAGATTATAAATTAGATGCTTCAGTGAAAACATGATTAGAAATAAGAACAGAATATGAGAAAATCCGCAACAAATAGTTTTACGGGAGGATTAAATTTAGATTTAAATCCATTAAATACTCCTAATGATATACTAACTGATTGTTTAAATGGAACTTTAATTACCTTTAATGGAGATGAATTAACATTGCAAAATGATGCAGGTAATACTAAAGTTTATATATCTTATCCAACTGCTACTCTTTATAATACCAATAGTAGTTATAGTAATGGAGATATAGTATATGAAGAAGTAGAGGGAGACAAAATATACCATAAAAATATAAGTGGTAAACAGAATAATGATAGTGCTGCAGTAGATGCAAACCAAGCTATAACTACAGATATTTGAGTACTATTACCTTCAAATGAGGTAGCTTTATCTACAGGCTTTGTACCTATAGGAGTCAAAGAATATGCAGGAATTTTATATATAGTTTCTGTAAAAACTCCTGATAATTCATTAATTGAATTTGGAGTAGCACCTCCTTATGATATAGGAGATATTGTGTATGCAAATATAACAGGTATAACAGTTTATTATGAATGTTTAATATCAAATAGTGATGCAGTATTACCTTTAGAAACAAATATCTGGTGAAAATATATAGGAACAGTAGAAGATTATAATAATCAATATGGAGAAGTAGAAATAGGAACTTATCCAAGTCCAGAATTTGGTGG
>JAQICV010000042.1 GCA_027858315.1 Candidatus Woesearchaeota archaeon | reverse complement strand
AATTCTTTAATCAAATCATGATATTTTGCAACTGGATAAGTACCATCTGCATCAGAAATTGCTATATACTCAAATTTAGAGTTTAAGATTCCAGTCTTAAGTGAAGCACCATAACCTTTGTTGAATTTATGTTCTACAAATTTAACATTTTCTAAACTTATTTTATTGTATTTATATTTAGTAGAGCCATCATTTATTACAATAATTTCATAAGTTAATTTATCTACTTTTTTTAGAGATTTTATTAAGTCTTTAATAGTTTCTTCTAGAACTTTTGGATTCTCATTATAACACGGGATTATAAAAGAAATTTCTTTTTTTGTTGTCATCTAAGTATTGAAAAAATAAAGGGTTTATAAAGATTTTTAATTAAATTTATTTTCACCAAAATTAATTTGCTAGAAATTTTATATAAAATAAAATTTATTTCAATTTACTTTAAACAAGAATTCCGTTTCAGTTTTGTATAACATTGTGAATCTATTTTGTTCATCTGAAGTGATTTGAACTAAGTTATCATTTAAATTTTTTACATCTTCTTCAGTTTTAATTCTACAAGATGCTCCAACTACAAAATACTCGAAATTATATTTTTTCAAGAAAGAATAAATTTCATTATTATTTGCACCTTTTAAGAATTCATGATAAACTTCATACTCATTTTCCAAATCTTCTGAACGATATTTAAAATCTCTATTAAATTCTTCATTAATTATTTCAGTTGAAAAATCGTAAGCTATTAAATAATCTGAATCTGAACATAAATTAACTATTTTTGAACCTTTAGGGATTAAATTGTCATCTCTTAAGTCTCCATACAAACCAAGAGATTGAGGAACCATTATCCTATGATCGGGCCACATAGAATTGTTAGCTCCATATTTTGCCACAAAAGATGTTGATAAAATTAAAATTATTACAATTATACCAAAAATTGCACCTAAAGCTTTTGAATTTTTATTCAATCCACTATAAATTAGAGCAATACTAAATCCTACAATTATTGAGGCAAATATCGCAAGATAAGTCCACATCCTAAATGGCATAAAAGTAATCGATAGTCTTACTCCTTGTGTTAAAATTAAAATAAAAAATGTAAAATAGCCTACAAATAATAAACCAAAATTCTTTTTCATTAAGAATTTATTAGAATTTCTAATTAAGAAATATACTCCAATTAAGAAAAATATTGAAAAGAATATTCCCCAACCAATAGGATTATTAATCATATTTTGTGATGTTGCAAAGAAATAATCTGAAAATGTGTAAATTCTTGAAGATGAACCTTCTACTTCTAAAAGTTTAAATGGGAGAAGATTTAATAAAAAGAAAAAAACCATACTCCCCATTAAAATTGTAAATCTAATGTATTTAATGTTTAATATATTTTTAATATATTTAAACCAATATTTATTTGTATAAATTAAAATGATAGATAAAATGAAACCAATTAATAATATAAATAATATAGGTAGATTATTTACAATTGGAGGTAAGAAGCTTTCTAATCCTCCCATACTTGCACGAACATAATTAGAGATATAAAATGAATGTCTAAATAATGTTGGAATGTAGAACAATAAACTTAACCCTAAACCTAGAAGCAAACTATCTAATATTTCCCTATTGAACTCTTTAGTTGCTAAAACTTTTAAAAAATAATATCCTAAAAGAATTCCAATCATAATGAATCCTGTGAAAAAATGATTAACTAGTAAGGAACCTAAGAGTATTCCTACAACATATCTCCAGTTTTTATTCTCATTGATTTTTAGTAAAAAGTATAAGAATACTAATGTTAGTGTCATATTAAATGAAAGAGAAAATATGAAATGACTAACCCAAGAAGGTACTGCAAAAAATGCTATACTTGAGAAAAAAGCAATATCTAATCCGTTTTTTTGTAATTTGAATAGTTCTTTTACAAAGAAAAAGAAAAATAACATTCCCAACCCTAGTACTAAATTATGAAAAAATTTCATTGTCCAATATATTGAATCATTACTTTGGTGTATAACCCCCATAAAAACTTGATAACCTTGAGGATAAGGTTCAGAGTAATGATCATATTTGTATGGAGCACTAAAGGTCTGTTCTTCAGCAATTACTTTTGACACTAGAGTATAACCCCAAGGATCATAATCTTCCATATAAGAGTATTTGAATGAGCCTCCTATATATGTAAAAGATAGAACAATAAACATTATAAGAATAGAAACCAAATAAAATATCTCCTTTTTTGATTTAACTTTGAACAATGCAGAAATTTTCTTTGATTTGAAATTAAATTTATTCTTATATGCTTGAATTGCTATTAATATTGTTGCGAACAATATATAGATTAAGATATTAAGAGGAATAAATAATAAATTCATAATTATACCAAGAATTGTAAAAAACATAATTCCTGCTCCGATTCTCATTGCAAGTTGTTCATAAAGATTTGCTTTGTATTCAACAAATAGGTCTATTATGAAACTTAAACCTATTGTAATGTAGAGAAATGCTAGTATAGATAGTAACATATAAAAATTAGATAGGGGTTATTTATATAAGTTATGATGATATAAAGGATATAATGAATAATATTAACTAATTACAGGAAAAATATTTAAATAAACCTAATCTAAAATTATTATGAAACACTATTTTCAGCATTAATTTAAATAATAATGGGAAATAGGACCTAGAAATACGAGAATGATAAAAATTAACCAAATAATAACTAAATTGTCCTCAAGATTTAATCTAGATTTGAATTATTTTTTAAAAGGTGGATTCTGGCTAACATTAGGTCAACTTTCAAATATGCTTAAAGGTGTGATTATAAGTTATCTTTTTGCAAATCTTCTATCTAAAGAAGTATATGGACAATATGTATTTATAATCTCAATGTTAAGTATTAGTCTGATTTTTTCATTACAAGGGATGGGACCTACAATAATAGAAGCTATAGCAAGGAAATATGATGGAACATATTTTGAAGCATTAAAAAGAATTTCAATATGGAGCTTACTAGGAAGTATATTTTTAATCATAACATCTATTTATATGAAATTTGCAAGTAGAACTCAAGAAAGTTTTATATTTTTAATATTAGCGTTAATACTACCAATATACAGTTTATCCGGCCAATATATTAGCTTTTTTAATGGGAAAAAAAGATTTGATTTAAATATAATTCTTACAACAATATTTAATATCATCTCAACATCGATAATAGCAATAATAATATTCTTAAAATTGAACTTGTTTTGGTTAGTGCTAGGCACAGTCTTAACACAAATTATGATCCAGGGATACTTTAGTTTGATTCTAGTTAGGAAATATCTAGAAAATGATAATATTGATAACTCTAATGTTGAATTTGGAATTAAAACCAGCTTTTCATCTGCAATAATAATGCTTTCGAGCTATGCTGATAATTTAATTATTGCTTTTTTTCTAGGATTTGAGGAATTAGCAATATTTACTATTGTCACGCTAGTACCTCAACAGACTAAGAGCTTATATAAATCATTCAGTCCACTAATATTACCTAAACTTGCCAACTTAAAAAAGATAGAAAACAACAAGATAATATTACATTTTTTCCAACTAATGATACCTGCCATAATTTTAATAGTATTATATATAGTGTTCGGTCCGCTAATATTTAAATATTTATATCCTAAATATTCTGAGTACTATATTTATAGTTTAATGTATCAAATAAGCTTTATAACAATGCCAATAATTCTATTAAATAGAATACTAGTTCAAAAGAAAAAAACAAAAACACTAAATAAAATAAATACATATACATCTGTAATGGTTGTATTCTTGTCACTAATATTGACAATTACAATGGGACTTCTTGGAAGTATAATCGCAAGAATAATCTATAGATTTTTATCACTTGGAACATATATCTATTATTTCAAAAAGGCATAAAATTTATTATAGATATTATAATAAAGGGCTTTATCCGAAGTAGATTTATAAAGTTCAAATTTCTTTAATTATTATGATTCGTAAACTTGTACAAAAACAAATAATTCCTCACGAGAATTCTTTTCGTCAAGAATTAAATAAGAT